>NZ_RZSX01000104.1:0-10914 GCF_004023105.1 Mesorhizobium sp. M5C.F.Ca.IN.020.32.2.1
CGTAGCGCTTGTATTCGCCAAAATACTTGGTGATCGCCGCCGTCAGCGACGTCTTGCCATGATCGACATGGCCAATCGTGCCGATGTTCACATGAGGCTTTGTACGCTCGAATTTACCTTTTGCCATAGTCTCTTTCCTTGGACGGCCTGGACCTTCAGTTCAGTCGAATGCGGGGCGCTTAGCGACAACGGCCGAAAAACACAAGTGCCTTGTGGCCGGGGGCTTTCTCACCCGGTCTGAACCCATGATCCGGTTTTCGGGGATGTGGCGCGGATATAGGAACGAACAAGAAGGAATGGAATGGCCGAAGATAGGTTCCGCAGGTATCCGCATTCAACGGGTGGATATCGCCGCTTCGGCCTGTTCGCCGTGCCGGATTTACAGCCGGATCTGGCCCATTGCCGGTGTGGCGCCGGTCTGATTTCCTGATCCGATGCAATTCATTCCGATCGCCATCCGCGGCCCGCTGTTCATGATCCTCTCGACCGGATCCTATGTCGTCAACGACACCATGATGAAGCTGGCGACGGTGGGGCTGCCACCTTATGAGGTGTTGTTTCTGCGCGGGGCGGCGGCAACGCTGTGGGGCATCCCGTTGCTGCTTTCGTTAGGTTACGCCAAGCAGATCCCGCTGATCCTCGACAGGAGAGTGTTACAGAGAAACCTGCTCGAGCTGGCGGCAATCCTTTGCTACGTCGTGGCGCTCGCCAACATGCAGATCGCCGATTCGACCGCCTTGGGGCAGATCACTCCCCTGCTCATGCTGATTGGCTCCTCGGTCCTGTTCCGGGAACGCATCGGGGGGCTGCGCACGGCGCTCATCGGGCTCGGCTTCATCGGAGCGGTGATGGTGACGCAGCCGACCATGCAGGGTATCTCGGTCTACGCCTTGCTGGCGCTCGGCAACGCGGCTTTCGCCGCCGCGCGCGATCTCGCCGGACGGCGGGTCGCCGCCGATGTGCCTGGAATGATCGTCGCAATTTCCGCAGTGGTGGTGGTGCTGGTCGGCTCAGGCGCTGCGCATCTGATGTCCGAGCGTTGGGTGATGCCCGAGACGCATCATTTGCTGCTGATGGCCGGGGCCGGCTTGTTCCTGATCTTCGGCCACTTCTTCATCTTCATGGCCTATCGCGTCGGGCCGACCGGCGTGGTGGCGCCGTTCTATTACTGCTTCACCGTCTGGGCGGTCATTTCGGGTCTGGTGGTGTTCCAGCAATTGCCGAACGCGCTGGCGATCGGCGGCATCCTGCTGGTGGTGGCCAGCGGGCTGACCATCGTGTCGCTCGACGAGCGCAGGCGCCGTCTGACCGTGGTGGCCTGGGCCTCGGAACTGCACCAGGAACGGTCGGCTGAGTGGAGAAACCCGTGACAAGCCAAGAGAATGAAAGCAGCCTGAACGTAAGCAACCAGAATGCCAGCAACCGCATGCTTGCCGGAAAATGCCTGTGCGGCGCCGTGCAATACGCGGTGGCCGACGAGTTCATCTACGCCGCCAACTGCCACTGCTCGAACTGCCGGCGCACCACCGGTTCAGCATTCAAGCCGTTTGCCGGCATCCAGCGTGAGAGACTGAACCTGACCAAAGGCGAGGACAACCTCCTGACCTTTGGCGACGAGGCCTGCCATGACAGGCACTGCAAGACCTGCGGCTCATTGCTCTATTCGGTCGTCCGCGACGGCGCCTTCGTGCACGTCGCCATGGGAACCCTCGTCTACGAGCCGACCATCCGTCCGACGCAGCACATCTTTGTCGGCTCCAAGGCGAAGTGGTTCACAATCACCGATGACCTGCCCCAATATGAAGAGCATGTCGCCGAAGGTGCTGAATAAGAACCTGGCGATGTGGCTGCCGTCAGGCAGGCTGCCGAAGCGACAGCTCTGCCTGGCTTCTAATTTCTAAAGAGCCCGGTTCCCGGTGAACTGGTGATAGGCCCACAGAACGACCACCGATCCCAGCACGGCGACGATCAGGCTGTAGATGTTGAGGCCGGTAACGCCTGACGCGCCGAAGGCGCTGAAGATCAGGCCGCCGACAACAGCGCCGACAATCCCGAGTACGATATCAAGAACAAGGCCCTGCCCGCTCTTGTTGCCGATCTTGCTGCCTATAAAGCCGGCGATGGCGCCAAGGATGATCCAGCTTCATATTGACATTTTCCTCTCCATTCCCCGCAACCGATTACTTCCACATTATTAAGCGAAGCTCAAGACAACTTGAATTTCATGATTACAGAAAGCTCAACCAGCTTGAAATTCGGCCGGATGCGTGATTGTGGAGATGGAACGGCAGGCCAATGGCCCGGGCAATGCGCTGGACCCACAGATCATTCGCGAGATCGCGCAAAGGACAGGGCGGAACGAGCAGGACTTGCTCAAGCAACTATCCGCGGCTTTGCCGGGCCCGTCGTCGATCAGTTGCGCCGAACGGACAGGTGCCGCAACAGCATCAGATCGCTTCCGCGTTCAACAGCCAGCGAGTTGGAGCCCTGCGCGTCCACCGGGCGCGCAATGCTCTAGCACCTTGAGTTCTGGCACTTTGATCTTGCGTGTGGAAATCTGGAGCGGGTAGCGGGAATCGAACCCGCATATTCAGCTTGGAAGGCTGCTGCTCTACCACTGAGCTATACCCGCGCATTTCGCCCGAAAACCGCTATGCACTTTTCGGTCCGATGCTTTGCGTTTCAGGGCTTCCGGGCCGGCAGTGGTGGAGAGGGTTGGATTTGAACCAACGTAGGCATAGCCAACGGATTTACAGTCCGTCCCCTTTAACCACTCGGGCACCTCTCCAGTCTGCCGCCGGAGCCATGCAACGAGGCATCGACGCGTCGCGACCGCGTGAGCAGCCCTTCGCGAAGCGCCTTATGGCGGCAGCGCCCAAAACTGTCAACCGTAACGTCCCGGCAAAACGCGTTGAATTCCGGACGGCCCGCCGAGCAGTGTATCCGGCTGTATCCTTAGACAGACGACACGGCTATAGAACCGGCCATGAGCAACGACAACAAGCCCAAAACCCCGAAAGACACCCACTACGCCAGGCTGCGCCGGGCGCATCGCGACGAGAAGAGCGGCGGCGCGCCGGCGTTCAGGCCGCGCCAGCCGGTGCCGCCAGGAGAGACAGCAGCGGACGGCCTGGTGCGGCTTTACGGCCTGCACACGGTGCGGGCAGCACTCGACAATCCGCGCCGGCGGATCAAGAAGATGCTGGTAACGCGCAACGCCGCCGAGCGGCTGGCGATCGCCGACCTCGCCGCCCTGCCCTTCAAGACGGAACTGGTCGAGCCAAAAGACATCGACAAGGTCACCGGCTCCGACGCCGTCCATCAAGGCGTGCTGATCGAGGCCGAGCCGCTAAAACCCAAGCGGCTCGATGCGCTCGGCGATACGACGCTGGTACTGGTGCTCGACCAGGTCACCGACCCGCACAATGTCGGTGCGATCCTGCGCTCGGCGGTCGCCTTCGGCGCCGGCGCGCTGATCACCACGGCGCGCCACAGCCCGCATGAATCCGGCGTGCTGGCGAAATCGGCCTCCGGCGCACTGGAGCATATCGACCAGATCGAGGTGAAAAACCTCGCGGAGGCGATCGGGCAATTGCACGAGGCCGGGTTCCAGACCATCGGCCTCGATTCGGACGGACCGGCGGAACTCGAAAAGAGTTTTTCGGGAGAAAAGATCGCGCTGGTGCTCGGCGCCGAGGGCAAAGGCCTGCGCCAGAAGACCCGCGAAACAGTGACGACGCTCGCCCGGCTCGACATGCCCGGCGCCATCCGCTCGCTCAACGTCTCGAACGCCGCAGCGGTGAGCCTTTATGCAGCGAGGAAATTTTTAGGGCAGTAGGGGAATAGGGCAATAAGGGAGTAGGGAAGTGCAGTTTGTCGGATGCCGTGAATTTTGACCTCCCCCTACTGCCCTACTCCCCTAGCCCATGTCCCGCCATCCGCTCCAGCGCCCTGACCAGCGCGGAGTGATCCTCCTTGGCGCCGCCATTGGCCGCGCAGGAGTTGAACAATTGCTGCGTCGTCGAGGTGTTGGGCAGCGAAACGCCGAGCGCTTTGGCCTCTTCCAGCGCCAGGTTAAGATCCTTCTGGTGCAGTTCGATGCGGAAGCCCGGCGCGAAGCTGCGCTTGATCATGCGCTCGCCGTGCACTTCGAGAATGCGCGAGGCGGCCAGCCCGCCCATCAGCGCCTGCCGCACCTTGGCCGGATCTGCGCCGGCTTTCGATGCGAAAACAAGGGCTTCGGCGACCGCTTCAATGGTCAGCGCAACGACGATCTGGTTGGCGACCTTGGTGATCTGGCCGACGCCATTCAGCCCGACCAGCGTGATGTTCTTGCCCATCTTTTCGAACACCGGCCTGGCGCGTTCGAAGGCCTTTTCCTCGCCGCCGACCATGATGGTCAGCGACGCGGCCTTGGCGCCGATCTCGCCGCCCGACACCGGCGCATCGAGATAGTCGCAACCGAGATCGTTGATCTTTTTTGCGAAAGCCTTGGTCTCGATCGGCGAGATCGAGCTCATGTCGATGACCAGCTTGCCATTAGTGAGGGCGGACGCGACGCCGTTCTCCCCGAACAGCACTTCGGCCACCTGCGGGGTGTCAGGCACCATGGTGATGATGATGTCGGCGGCCTGGGCCACGGCGTGGTGGCCGGAGACGGTCTTCAGGCCCTTGGCGACGAGATCGGCCTGCGGCTTCGAGCGCTGGTCGCTGGCGACGACCTGATAGCCGGCGCCCAACAGATGCCCCGCCATCGGCGCCCCCATGATGCCGAGGCCGATGAAGCCGATGGTGTCCATTGTTGTTCTCCGTTTCGATAATCCCCGGCCTGCCCTACGCCGCCGCACTGCCCGGCCCTGCAAATTTCCTGAACCAGCCCAGCCCGGCTTCCGTCCCGCCCTTCGGCTTGTATTCCGCGCCGACCCAGCCGGAATAGCCGATGCGGTCGATGTGGTTGTATAAAAAAGGAAAATTGATCTCGCCCGTCCCCGGCTCATGACGGCCGGGATTGTCCGCAAGCTGGATATGCGCAATGCGGTCGAGGTTTGCCTCGATGGTGCGGGCGAGATCCCCCTCCATGATCTGCATGTGGTAGATGTCGTATTGCAGGAACAGGTTCTTCGAGCCGACGCGGTCGATGAGCGCCAGAGCCTGATCCGAATAGTTCAGGAAGAAGCCGGGAACATCGAGCGTGTTGATCGGCTCGATCAACAGCCTGATGCCGGCCTGCTCCAGCTTCTCCGCCGCGAAAGCCAGGTTTTCGGCGAAGACGTCTTCCAGCAAGCTCCGGTCGACGCCCTGCGGCGCAATGCCAGCGAGGCAGTTGACCTGTTCGCAGCCCAGCGCATGCGCGTAGGTGATCGCCTTGGCGACGCCTTGCCGGAACTCGGGCACACGATCCGGCAACACGGCGATGCCGCGCTCGCCCTTGCCCCAATCGCCGGCTGGCAGGTTGAACAGCACCTGCGTCAGGCCGTTCTTCTTCAACCTCGCCGCAACCACCTCCGGCGCATGGTCGTAAGGCCCGATATATTCGACACCCCTGAAGCCGGCGTGGGCGGCGGCTTCGAAGCGATCGAGAAACTCGTGCTCGCCAAAGAGCATCGAAAGATTGGCTGAAAAACGCGGCATTCTTTTTTCTCCGAGAGTCTAATCAAGCATGACGATCGCCGTGGGGGCATCCTCGTGGCTCTCGGCAAGCTCCTCGAATTCGGTGATCTTGTCGATTTCGGTGCCCATCGAAATGTTGGTGACGCGTTCGAGGATAAATTCGAGCACGACGGGAACCTGGTGCTCCTTCATCAGGCGCTGCGCCTGCTTGAAGGCGCCGGCGAATTCCTCCGGCCTGCGCACCCGGACCGCCTTGCAGCCCATCGCCTCGGCGACGGCGACATGGTCGACGCCGTAGCCAGCTTCAGGGTCGTCTTTCCGGTTGACGTTCTCGAAGGCGAGGCTGACCTCGAAATCCATCGAAAAGCCGCGCTGCGCCTGGCGGATCAGTCCGAGATAGGCATTGTTCACAACGACATGAATATAGGGCAATCTGTGCTGCGCGCCGGCCGCCAGTTCCTCGATCATGAACTGGAAATCATAGTCGCCGGACAGCGCGACGATGTTGCGCTGCGGATCGGCGGCGCGAACGCCAAGTGCGGCCGGCAGCGTCCAGCCGAGCGGTCCGGCCTGGCCGCAATTGATCCAGTTGCGCGGCTTGTAGACATGCAGGAACTGCGCGCCGGCGATCTGCGAAAGGCCGATCGTGGTGACATAAGTGGTGTCACGGCTGAATGCTTTGTTCATCTCCTCATAGACGCGCTGCGGCTTCAGCGGCACCTGGTCGAAATGCGTCTTGCGCTTCAGCGTCTTCTTGCGGCCCTGGCATGCCTTGGCCCAGCCCGACCAGTCGCGCAATTTCCCCGCCGTCTTCCATTCCGTGGCGACGTCGAGCAGCATTTTCAGTGCCGCGCCGGCATCCGAGACGACACCGAGGTCCGGCGCGAAGACACGGCCGATCTGGGTCGGCTCGATATCGACATGGATGAATTTTTTGCCGCTGGTGTAGACGTCGATCGAGCCAGTGTGGCGGTTGGCCCAGCGATTGCCGATGCCGAAGACGAAATCGGCCTCGAGCATCGTTGCGTTGCCGTAGCGATGCGACGTCTGCAGCCCGCACATGCCGGCCATCAGCCGGTGGTCGTCGGGGATCGCGCCCCAGCCCATCAACGTCGGGATCACAGGCACGCCAGCGACTTCGGCGAACTCGATCAGCAGGTCCGAAGCATCGGCGTTGATGATGCCGCCGCCGGCGACGATGACAGGCTTTTCCGCCGCTTTGAGCATCGCCAAGGCTTTCTCGGCCTGGCTGCGCGACATCGCCGGCTTGAACGGCACCAGTGGCTCATAGGCATCGATGTCGAACTCGATCTCGGCCAGTTGCACGTCTACCGGCAGATCGACCAGGACCGGACCGGGCCGCGACGAGCGCATCAAGTGGAACGCCTTCTGCAGCGCCATCGGCACCAGATAGGGTTCCATGACGGTGACCGCCCATTTGGCGACAGGCGCGGCGATGGCGGCGATGTCGACGGCCTGGAAATCCTCCTTGTTGAGACGCGCGCGCGGCGCCTGGCCGGTGATACAGAGGATCGGGATAGAATCGGCCGCGGCCGAATAGAGCCCGGTGATCATGTCTGTACCGGCCGGACCCGAAGTGCCGACGCACAGGCCGATATTGCCTGATTTAGCGCGGGTATAGCCTTCGGCCATGTGCGAGGCCGCCTCGACATGGCGCGCCAGGATGTGGCGGATGGTGCCCCTCGCCTTCAGCGCCGAATAAAACGGATTGATCGCCGCGCCCGGCACCCCGAAGGCGCAGGAGATGCCTTCCTTTTCGAGAACGAGAACCGCTGCGTCGACCGCGCGCATCCTTGCCATGTCCGCCTCCACGGAATTTGTTGATGGCCGAGAATGCCAGTGCGCCGACTATTTTTCAATTTTTTCAAAATATTTTTTCATTTCTAAGAAGTGACGGCTAGCGATTGATTTCATTGAACGATCCATTTTCCATAGGTTCGGCTTGGCAGATCAGTGGAAAACTTTTTCATTGCGTATTCGACGCGAGATCGGCAAGAATGCCCCATGGAAACCACCGGAAAACGCCAGCGCGGACGTCCGCGTGCCTTCCACGGTCCGTCCGACGCCGCTTCGGTGCAGTCGCTCGACCGGGCGCTGCGCATTCTGGCCATCGTCGCCGAAGGCAGCGGGCTGTCGCTGAGCGAGATCGCCGCGCAGAGCGACCTTGCGGCATCCACCGCCTACCGCATGCTGACGACGCTGGAAAACCACGGCATGGTCGAGTTCGACAGCACCGACCAGCTGTGGTCCATCGTCGTCGGGCCTTATCGCATGGGTGCGGCGTTCCTGCGCCGCCGCAAGCTGGTCGATCGCGCCCGTATCGTCATGCAGGAACTGATGGAGAAGACCGGCGAGACCGCCAATCTCGGCGTCGCCGAGGACGATTGCGTGGTCTTCGTCAGCCAGGTCGAGACGCATCAGGCGATCCGCGCCTTCTTTCGGCCGGGCACGCGCAGTTCCTTCCATGCGTCGGGCATCGGCAAGGCGGTGCTGGCGCATCTCGAGCCGGAACGCGTCGGCGCCATCCTGCGCCGGGCCGGGTTGGAGCGCTTCACCGAAAACACGCTGTCCGACATCTCGGCGCTGGCCCGCGATCTGGTGGTCATCAAGCTGCGCGGCTGGTCGGTCGACGACGAGGAGCGGCACCCCGGCATGCGCTGCGTGGCCGCCGCCATCTTCAACGAGTTCGGCGAGCCGATCGGCGGCGTATCGGTTTCGGGACCGACGGTGCGGGTGACGCCGGAGCGGCTGGCCGAGATCGGCCCGCTGGTGCATGATGCAGCAGCGGCGGTGACGATGATGATCGGCGGAATCAGGCCGGCCTGAGGGCGAAGAGGCCGGAAACGATGGTGCGCTTGAACATGATAATCTCTTTGCTGCGTTGTGAGAGAGGCGATCCATCCGCCTCTTGACGATCAGTCGTTGCAGCAAGGAAAAAGGTTCGATGATTTTTTGGATTTTTTCGCAAGCGCAAAAGCGGCCGGTCTGAACATTGCAATCAGGCGCGCAATTGCGACCGGCGAAGAGTGCCGGTCAATAGTCCGCCGGCGGAGGGCCTCAGCCCATGCCGGTGATATGGCGCAGCCAGAAGGCGAGCGCGATGAAGCCGATGATAGTGGTGACGCCGGTCCAGTCGACATTGGCGCTCTTCAGATCCTTGATGAGATTCACCAGGAGAATCGAGGCCACGACGACGACCAGAGCAATGACGACAAGTCTGATCATGCGAACCCTCGCCTATGCGTTTGCACCCTCGATCAATATAGGAGGCGAATTGGCCGTTTTCAGGATGCCCGCGCCGGAAGCTCCGGCGCGCACTCACGGGCAAAACAGAGTTTTGTCTTTACTGGCGCAACAAATATGCTAACCGGAGCGCCGTGCCCTTGTAGCTCAGCTGGTAGAGCAGCGGTTTTGTAAACCGAAGGTCGGCGGTTCGATTCCGTCCGGGGGCACCAGCAAAAACCAATATAATCAAATACTTCATGGGAAGAGCGCGGCCACATGGGCGGTTTTTCATGTGGCAACACGTTACATTGAAAACCGCTGATTTGCGGGCTTTTCAACGTGTTGCTGTTTATTCCATGCAGCACGGATGCAACGCGAGCCACGAAAAAGCCCGCCGAAGCGGGGTCTCCGGTCTTTGTGGTGGGGCGTCGGGTCAGTGGCCTATGGCGCTGACATGCATCGCTAATGCGCCGGACCTGCTCGGCCGAAATCGTGCGTAGGTGGTCCACTAGTCGACGATGCCAAGACTGGAGAGAAGACCGTAGGCAGCAAGGATGCTGAGGGACACCGTCTTGAACGACACGACAAGGCCGAGGACAGTCGTGTAGGCAGCGGGCACAAGCTTGACAGCCATTCCCGAACCCGCCTCGCGCCGGATGCGCCACTTGCGGACCGGAAAGGTGACAGGGCCGCCGAGGAACTCGAGGTAGCCTCGCAGGAATACCCGCAGTCGGTAGCCGACGATGCCCGGGCCCTCGCTCCAGTGTCCGGACAGCCAGCGGAGGCCGTAGATGCCGTAGCCCGCCATCAGGAGCAGAAGCAATCCGATCCAGGCCCACCCGAGCCAGCTCTACGCAGCGGTCGAAATCGGGTTCTCCGCACCGGCGACCCACAGCCACAGGACGTAGGCGCCAGAGGCACGAGGGTGCATCCGGCCGCGGTGGCGAAGGCGATGGACAGACGTTCTTCGGTGTTCCCCGCAGCACGCCACTCGGTCCCGATCCACGACAGGATTGCGCGGACTCCTATGAGGACGAGGTGAATTGCGAAGATGGCGACCGCGACGACGGCGAAGCGCTGCAGGCCGCTGGTCATTGCCTCCCGACCGAACAACAAGACGCCCGCAACGACCGCGAGCAGTATATTGATGATGCCCTCAAGTCTGCTTGCCGTTCCCAAACATTGCCTCAGGTCGGGAAACAGTTGCGAAATCGCCTCATTATCATCCGGTGGGGCGAGAGGGCTTGGACAGATCCCGTCATGACAATCGCTCTGACCAGTGGCGAAAGCGCACTGGAGCACGGCGATCTCGCGCACGTGGCCAAGTCCTGCGGCGCCTGCGTAGGCTCATTGCGGCCGCAAAACGAAAACGCCAAGGTTTTGACGCAACTCGCTATCGCGCGTGCCATGATGCGCGCCGGCAAAACCCTTTAGCATTAGGAGTGGGTCAGTTTCGAATTTCTGAATATAATTGGCTGTGCCGCCACAAGGGCGTATGGTGAAGCGTCGTCCGCACCAAACCGAGGCAAACGGACGTTTGAAAGAGCAGATCACGCTTTCGCCCGACGAGGGAGGAGAGTGTTATGGCCTTCTCAAAATACAGCAGCGTATTCACGTCGACCGACCTGGACCTTCTCCAGAAGGTATTCGACCAGCTGTGCCAAGAGCGTCGTCTGGCCCTTAAAGACCGGGACCAGAGGGAACGGCTCGCCTGCCAAGTTATTGAAGCTTTCGAGAACGGCTTCACAGACGAAACAGAGTTGTGGCAAGCGCTTTCGAAGCGCTGCACGGCCAGTGCGTGAACTTTAGGCGCTGCGCTTTATAAAAGAGCCCGTTCCGTTGCGAGGTCCGGAACTGGCCCGAAACCCACGGAGATGGTGGGTCCGACGGGGCAAATTTTGCATTAGATTCACCCAATCCCCAACTTCTAAGTCAGCGCAATGTTCCATCGTTCGTCCGTTTGAGCTTGCCCACGGAACGCGCTCTGTTTGCTATCGTCTCGAGCGTCAACGCCGCGATTTCAGCACCCGGGCCTCACGGGTCAATGAATTCCAGTTG
>NZ_RZSX01001050.1:0-1946 GCF_004023105.1 Mesorhizobium sp. M5C.F.Ca.IN.020.32.2.1
GTTCCAGCCTGTTGATGTCGGCAACCGTCAAAGCCATTCCTCCCGTACTGCGCAGCAGATTGCGATCGAAAACGTCATTCGGATCGGTTTCTGAACAGCTTCGGACTTTATGGTGAACAGGTGGTTAAGGCCGGCGCGGCCGGTATTCAGGCCTCTTTGGCTGTTTTGTCCGGTCAATCCGTCTCGAAATTGCCGCGAGGAACGACAAGGCGATACTCGAGGCGGTCCCCGGTGATTTCAAGCGTCGCCGTTCCGTTCAACGACGCAGGCACGACGCGCTCGAGCGCGACGCTGCCAAAACGCTTCTCGCGGGGCTGATTGTCGTTGGCCCCGATGGCTTCGGCCCATGTGAGCGATAGTGCGGTCTCGCCAGCGGAAGCAGCCGTCAGATCGGCCGTCACCTCGACGAATCCGTCGGCTCGCGACAGAGCGCCATAGCTGACTGAATTGACGGCAAGTTCGTGCATGGCCAAGCCTATATGCAGGGCGGCATTGGGGTTGAGGTATGGATTTGCACCCTGGAAGCGCAGGCTGCGCAAGGGGTCGGCTCCGTAGCGGCCGACCTGGCCGGACACCAGTTCGCGCAGTGCCGCTCCCCGCCAGTTGGACGAGGTCACCAGATCCTGGGATGAGGCAAGCGACTGCAGCCGGCCGCGAAAGCGTGTCAGGAAATCACTGAGCGTGTCCGAATAACGGCTGGTCTGGGTGGCGATGCTCTGGATGATGGCCAAAAGGTTCTTCGAGCGGTGGCTGACCTCGCGCAGCAGCGTTTTCAGCGTCTGCTCGCGACGTTTCTGCTCGGTCGTTTCGACCATAGTGGTGACGACGCCCTGCACGGCGCCGCCGTCGTCGTGATCAGCGTCTACCCATAGTTGGAACCAGCGAACGCCATCGTCGGCGGGAATGCTGAGCTCAAGATGTTCCGGATTGCCGGATGCGACTACGTTGCGTTTGGCGGCACCAATGCGTTCCGCATGCACCAGGGGCAGCATGCCGTTGCTGTCGGCAGTATCGGAAGCCCATGGCGGGCGCATGTTGCGGGCCCAGACGGTTCTCATCTCGCGATCCTGATAGAGAACCGAAATGCCGGCATTATGCAGCGCATGGAGAAGGGCCCGACCAAGCTGCATTTCGCTGTCAGCAGAATGCAGAGCGATGATCTCATCGCTCCGTCCGCTGTCTTTCATGTCTCCGGCTCTGGATTGCATCGGTAACTTCACCCGCCCGATCCAAGCTGAACGGCTGACGGAAAAATGGGTTCCCAAAAGAAGTCCGCCGAGCGGCGTCCCGTTAAAGGATACTGCCCGGCGGTAGCTGGAAACCGCTTGAGGGGTGCGGTTCCCAGTGTTGGATCGCAGTTCACGACGCGCGTTTGAACAAGCCCGCAACAAGCGAGATGATCAGGAAAGCAAGAAAGATGAAAAACAATATCTGTGCTATACCTGCCGAGGTTCCGGCAATACCGCCGAAACCAAGAGCGCCTGCAATGATCGCGACGACGAGAAACACGAGCGCCCAGTAAAGCATGATCCATCTCCTTCAAATGGTACGGCAAAAACGTCTTTCGCTGCCGTTTGTTCCACCTTTTCCCGAAAAAGACGATCCCTGGAAATCTTTCCGGCCCGAATAGAATCGTCATGGGCAGGGGAAGTTCGAGGCGCAAGTGACGTTTGCCAGCCGCAAGGGGCCGGCGTCGTTCGATCAGTGGCAAACGGGCGACCCGTGGAAACCGGGCAGCGCGAGGCCGGGCCTGCCCGGTCCTATGCAGCGGCTTTCGCGTGCCGGTCGAAGAACAACGCCTGGCTGATCAGGGCCTTGACCATATCCGGATTGAACGGCTTGGTGACGAGGAAGGCCGGCTCCGGCCGTTCGCCGGTCAGGAGGCGCTCGGGAAAGGCGGTGATGAAGATCACCGGCACCGGCGTGGACGACAGGATCTCGTTCAC
>NZ_RZSX01001051.1:0-1944 GCF_004023105.1 Mesorhizobium sp. M5C.F.Ca.IN.020.32.2.1
TTCGATCTATTCGATATCAGCTGTGTTGCCGCTGCTCGCGGCAAAACAGCGCCCGACCCACAGGAACGACTGGATGACGTCGGATGCCGAGATCGCCTGTCCCGATCCCAATTGCGCCAGCCGGCTGAGGATCATCAGGACTGGGAAGCGCCGGTTCAGCCATGCCGAGACCACGGCGGTGCCGCTGCCGAAGGAGAATGACCAGAGATGACCGAAAAGTCCTTCGAACTCAGCCCGGGCTATACGATCTCGCGCGTCATTCGCGGCGGCTGGCAGCTTGCCGGCGGACACGGCGCAATCGACCGCCAACAGGCGGTGACCGACCTGATCGCCACCTTCGACGCCGGCATCAGGACCTATGATTGCGCCGATATCTATACCGGCGTCGAGGAACTGATCGGTGCGGCGCGGCTGCGGCTGGCCAGTGAGCGTGGTCTCGACGCCGCCGCCAAAATGAAGGTGCACACCAAGCTGGTGCCTGACTTGGAAAGGCTTGCGAATATCAGCCGCGACTATGTGAGAGGCATCGTCGACCAGTCGCTGCGGCGGCTGAAGACCGAACGGCTCGATCTCGTGCAGTTCCACTGGTGGGATTATGCAGTGCCCGGTTACGTCGATGCGATGGGCTGGCTCAACGACCTCCGCCTGGAGGGCAAGGTGCGCAACGTCGGCGCCACCAATTTCGACACGCCGCATTTGGCCGAGATCCTAGCGGCCGGCGTGCCGCTGGTCAGCCAGCAGCTGCAATATTCCGTGCTCGATCAGCGGCCGGCCAACAGCCTTGCAACACTTGCCAGCCAGAACGGCGTCAGTCTCCTCTGCTACGGTTCGGTGGCGGGCGGCTTCCTCAGCGAGAGATGGCTTGATGTCGCCGAGCCGCAGACGCCGCCGCTCGAAAACCGGTCGCTGGTCAAATACAAACTAATCATCGATGATTTCGGCGGCTGGGATCTCTTCCAGGAACTGCTGGGGGCATTGAAGGCGGTCGCCGACCGCCACGGCGTCGACATCGCCACCATCGCCAGCGCCTGGGTGCTGGAGCAGCCGCAAGTGGCGGCCGTCATCGTCGGCGCTCGCAACCAGGCGCACGCCCTTGCCAATGCCGGGATCATGGACGTCGCGCTCGATGCCGAGGACCGGGCGCGGATCGCCGCAGTGATCGCGCAAAGCAGCGGGCCTCTGGGCGACGTTTATACATTGGAGCGCGACCGCCACGGTCGCCATGGCTCGATTATGCACTACAATTTGAACGCGGGAAGAAATTGAGCTCGGCCATGAACGAGAAGCCCTCTCTGCTTTCACGCGCAAGCGCAGAGATCGTCGATCTGCATCGCTTCTTCGTCGACTGGTTCGACAGGGCGAGCGCCGACAGGGTGGATTTCAGCCGCTGCGAACGCGTCATGGGTGACGGCTTCTGCATGGTCGCGCCGAGCGGGCAGGTCCTCGATCGTAAGGCGGTGCTCGATCATATCAAGGCAAGCCGCGCCACCTGTGACGGCGATTTCGCGATCGCGATCGAGGATATCCGGGCCGGCTGGCAGACCGGCGACACGATCGTCATCAGCTACGTCGAGGCACAGCAGCGCGCCGGCAAGCACAGCCGTCGTCGCTCGAGCGCCGTTTTCACCACCAGTTCATCGGCGCCCAACGGCGTTGAATGGCGGCATCTGCATGAAACCTGGCTGCAGATGCCGGAAGGCTGAACAGGCTCAAGACATGAATTGAACCAGAGTCGTGTGACGAAAGGGGAACAACAATGACAAAGATGATACTTCTGATCACCACCGCGCTAGCTCTGCTGACGGCAGCAGGTGCAGCGCAAGCCGCCGATTGCAAGATCACCGTTGGCCTCGTCATGGAACTGACTGGCCCGGCCGGCGAATACGGCCAAGCCGGCGCCAAATCGGTCGAGATGGCCTTCCGCGATATCAACGCCGCCGGCGG
>NZ_RZSX01001052.1:0-1943 GCF_004023105.1 Mesorhizobium sp. M5C.F.Ca.IN.020.32.2.1
GCGCTGCTCGTGGGGAAGCGCGAGGTTCTCCACCGTGCTTCGAATGGCTTCGGCAATATCTGCGACCTGTTCTCTTTTCTCCATGCGAGCCAGAACAATGAATTCCTCACCGCCATAACGGCCGATTGAGCCATTGTGCTGCTTAATCATTTCGGCAAGGGCATTGGCGACGAGAATCAGGCAGCGGTCGCCTTCTTGATGTCCGTAATAGTCATTGAACCTTTTGAAGAAGTCCACGTCGATGAGGATCGCCACAAAACTGCTGCCAGACCTTTGCCAGTCGCTCCAGTAGTCCCGCAGCTTCTCATCAATCGCCCGCCGATTCTCCAGACCCGTAAGCGGATCGGTTCTCGACAGATTCAACAGCGCCTGTCCGCGCTCGGTGGCTTCCTTGTGCTGGATTTTGGCTTCGAGGGCATTCAGGAAGACGTTGTAGCGCTCCTCGTTCAGCTTCCAGTTAACGTAAGACGTAAATGTGAAGCATGAAATGTAAAAAGTTCCAAAAACCAGTTTGTACATCAATGTGGAAGGCACAAAGTAGTTTACGGCATACAATATTACTAAAATTATTGCAGACGTTACAATAGACAGGCTGAACTTAAACGTGAAGAAGAGATTGGCGCTCATCATGAAGATGGTGCCGAATACCATGTAATAAGAGACGCTTTCCTTGTCTGCACCCATGACCGCTGGGCACAGCCAGCCAACATAGCCAAAGATGATGGCTCCGGCGCAAGTGACGTCAATCCATTCCGTTCCGACGCCCCGGCGAAGTTGTGCCTCCAAGATCAGGAGTGCAGTCACTCCGACCGCGAAGCGTGCCATGATCGTATAGAGTGCCACATCCGGAATCAGCAGCAGATCCGTTGCCGAAAACAGCAGATAGATGGCAACAGCGATCCAAAGCCCTGGCCTGGCGTCCATTCTTCGCTTCGCTTGGCCTTCCTCTCGGTAGAGGTGGCGGAGCTCGTCGGACCGCGGCTCATAGCGCGGTTCGAACGGCTCCGCATGGGCTATATCGGCCAATGCAGATGACGCGCATTCGTTCGTCACCACAAACCCCATCTGAACGGGACTTTGCATTCCGAACTCATTTCTAGCTTCTGCCCCCAATGCCGGCCGACTCCTCAGGCGCGACAGCGATTGCGGCGCCTCGCAAACAATATGCAGTCGCGCAAATAGGTTTTCGTTAACTCGTATCCGGAATCCCACCCACAAGGCGTCCAAAGAACCAGCATGGTTGGCAGGAAATTAACGACACCGCTAAAATGCCGGGGATGTGGCTTGGCAAAGGTAAAATTTTACGCAATATCTAAATAATATCTAGCTAATTGTAACTATGGGGTTATGTGGTGGCAACCATCCTTGATGGCAAAAGTCTGATTACTGCCGAGATGATCGCCGCCAGTCTCCCTCGAGGAAAGCTCGGGCCTCATAGCGAAGCGTTCGAAACTGCTCGCGTAGAGCTTGCGCTCATTCTCCACACGACACACCAGCAAATCGAGCAACGAAAGGATCCCGCGGAGATCATTCGTCGTCTGATGGCGCATCTCGAAGCAACGCGTTCCAAGGTTCATCCAGACGTTTGGCAAGCATTGATACCGGTGGTGCAGAACCACCCGGTCCTGGAGTACTTTCTTGAGGATCCGCTCACGCGGTGGTCCCATGACAAGCCCAGAGGTTATTCTGGCGACGCGCAGTTGCTCGACTATATCTATTGTGACCCGCACGTGGCCGAGAGCGTGGCAAACGCCTCGGAAATCGGCAAGGCGCTCTATAGCCATACCAAGGATGTCCCATCGTGCATCGCGGCACGGGAACGACGCGATCTTTTAACCCGATATGTCGATGAGATTGCGACCAAGAATGGACCGGAGGCCGAGATCCTGGCGATCGCGGCCGGCCATTTAAGGGAGGCCAATCGCTCGACCGCCTTACGGGAG
>NZ_RZSX01001053.1:0-1751 GCF_004023105.1 Mesorhizobium sp. M5C.F.Ca.IN.020.32.2.1
AAAAAAAAAAGATGCCAGCTCTCGACGGTGAACTAAGTGACCTGCCTAGCGACAGGCTCGGCGACATCACCGCGCTGGACGCGCGCGCATTCGGGACAAACCGTGCAAGGCTGCTTGCGTTGCTCTCGGACGATGCCTCAATTGCCACTTTGAGTCGTGGCGGCGAGGTCGTTGGCTATTCCATGTGTCGCGAGTTCGGGCGCGGCCACGTGATTGGCCCCATTGTGGCTCGGAGCGACCAGGACGCGGTCCATCTCACCGCCTTCCATCTGAAGAAGCTGGCAGGTCGATTCGCGCGCGTCGATACGCGCGAGAGGGATGGCGTGTTTGCCGAGTTCCTTCAGCAGAGCGGCCTCGGCGTTGCCGAGACCGTGACGACAATGTCAAAAGGCCGCCGGTTTCTGAACCGGGAAAGCAACGGACCTTGGGTTTATGGGCTGGCCAGCCACGCCTGGAGCTGAGCACACTCCGCCCTCAAGCAAGCGGTCAGAGGTGTCTGTAGATCAGAGCGCTCGAATTGCACCGAAAAGCCCAAGAAACGGGTGTAATGCGGTTGCTATCATGCGGCCGGGACGACTACCGCTTGGAATCTTCCCCGAATCCCGGATCCGGTTTCGCTGCCGACACAATGACCGTCCGACACCCATCCGCCACGCCATCCACGATAACGTGGCCGATGCCGTGCGACACGGTGCGATTCGCGCGTTGACGTGATTAATGTCCCGCAGCAGATCGGATGTGATGACGTCCGGCGATGACCCGTATGCGACCAACCGGCCGTCCGCGATGGCCATCGCCTGATCGGTGAAGCGCAGGGGCAGACATAGACACGGCGTAGATCCCTACCGAACAGGCAGCGGAACCGACCGGCATGAAGACGGTTGAATCGGCATGAAGGCTCGTCTTCTGACAGCCAGCAATGCAGGCTACATCATGAGCATTCTGCAGAGTGCCAAGAAAGCTGTCGAGCAGGCTACCGGTGTCGCAAGACCGGGCAGGCAAGAAGTAACCGGTCTTGTAAGGCGGCGAAAAGCGAATGAGTTTTGGTTCAAGGATGATGGCCTGGTGCCCAATCATCCGTTTTGGCCGCTTGTCGTCTATCGAGGCGCCGTGAGGCTGCCTGAGGAATTTGATCCCGCAGCCGTCTTGGAGGAGCTTTTCGAGGCCAATGGATGGGGGGACAGCTGGCGGAATGGCATCTACGACTACGTTCACTACCATTCGCGAATACATGAGGTGCTCGGGGTTGCAGCCGGGGCGGCCAAAGTCCGGTTTGGAGGCAAAAAGGGACGAACCCTGTCCCTGAAGGCCGGCGACGTCGCGGTTCTTCCGGCCGGCACCGGGCATCAATGCCTTTCGGCATCCGCCGATTTTCTAGTGGTCGGCGCCTATCCTCCATTTGGGACCTATGATGAATGCACGACTGCCCAGGAGCATGATCGCGCGCTCGCGACAATCCAGAAGGTAGGTCGTCCACGCAAGGATCCCGTCTATGGGAGCAAAGGCCCGCTTCTGCAAAATTGGACGAAGACCTGAAGTAGGCGCAGATCGATCGAAGACCCACAGCACAGAACGCACACGAGCTAGGGGTGTACACCTCAGGCTAACGGCCTATCTCGACGCTCGCGAGCCACCGAGTGACCGCTCGAAGCGTCTCGCGCTCCTGGTCGCATTGTTTGGAAACCCATCGATCAGACGGGCACCTAGTGCATGTTCGGCGATTACGGCCAGGCTGTTGCCGAGCCCATAGC
>NZ_RZSX01001054.1:0-1937 GCF_004023105.1 Mesorhizobium sp. M5C.F.Ca.IN.020.32.2.1
GCGCTGGATTTCCGGGTCTACCACAACTTTCTCATACCGATGCGGTAGGCAACGGCTGGATGACCGACGCGCAGTTCCTGAACGGGCTTGCGCTCTCCGGCATCCTCCTCGCTCCCCTTATTATTTTCTGTACCTTCGTTGGCTACTTCGGGGGCGGCCCGCTCAGCGCGGTCGCCATGACTGTCGGCATCTTCCTGCCTGCCTTCGGCTTCTCGCTGCTCCTGCATGACCGCCTGGGGAAAGTGGTCGAGAACCGGGTGCTGCACAGCTTCCTCGAAGGAGTCGCCGCCGGGGTGGTCGGACTGATCGCCGCGACAACAATCGAACTAGCGGTCACGCTCGTCCAGCGGCTGCCGTCACTCCCGGCCGGCCTGCTGGTTTTCGTGGTGGCTCTTGCGGTCCTGTATATGTGGAAATCCAAGATGAATGTTGTGCTGGCAGTGCTCGGCGCGTGCTGCGGTGAGAGCACGAATACCTGTGGTGGGCGCCTGCCGGCGCGGGTCAAGGAATGTCGGAGAGGCTGATCGTCAGCCATTACAAGAACAACTATGGCGGCGATTTCGGATCCTTCGATCGCTCGCGGGGAGTTTTCCGCCATGGCCTGGGCGCAGGGCGGCGGTTCGGGCTGGGTGCTGCTCACCTACTCGTCGCGGGACCGTAAGCTGGTAAATGCCTGGGCCGCCGATCACACCACGACCATCGCCGGCGGTGTCCCGAACCTCGCTTTCGACATGTACAAGCACACCTATCACATCGATTTCGGCGCGAAGGCCCTAGGGCTCAGACCGCCTTATCGCTCGAGGCCTTACGCTGCCGCTGATAGTCTTCCGTGGTTCGCGGCGGCGAGCGACCAGGGCCGGCATAAGGATCGAAGCCCTCATCCATGGCCGCATCGACACGGCAATTGTCGCACATCCGTACAAGGTCGAGCCGCCGTGCGTTCTCGCCTGCAAACATCCAGTGTTTGCCTTCGAGCTTGGCGACGATCCGCTCGACAGTGCTCCTTGTGCCGAACGGCTTCGCGCAGCGGATGCAGTTGTACGGCTCCTCTTGCTTCACGACCCGGCTGCGAGGGCCCCATGCCTGAAAATCCACCTGCGGCGTCAAGGTGATGACCTTCTCCGGGCAGGTCGCGGCGCAAAGGCCGCACTGCACGCAGGCGCTCTCGGAAAAATATAAGGCCGGCTGCTGCTCGCTGTCGGAAAGCGCCCCCGTTGGACAGGCCGATACACAAGAGAGGCAGAGCGTGCAGCCGTCGACATTGACGTCCAGGCCGCCGAACGGAGCTCCAGCAGGCAACGCCACGCGGTCGACCGGCGTCGGCGCAGCTCGATGGAGCTCGACCATGGTGCTCGTCAGCAAGCTGCGCTTCTTGCCGATGGGCAGGAATGCCGCCGGGCGCCGCGACGCAACGTCTGGGGTAATCATGTCGAGCGCCAAGGCGAGGATGTCGGGATCGTCCGCTTCGATCACTCCGCAGACCTCGGCGCCATAACCTAGAGACTGGCTCAAAAGATTGGCGATCGCGATGTTTGCGGCAATTCCGGTAAGCTCATGCCTGGGCTTGGCCGACGACAGAGCCCTTACAGCGCAAGCGCCCCAAGCGACTGGCGCGGTCCACGCCTCGACCCCTAACTGGGTTGTCTCGTTCACGGCGACCGGCAGGACATTTGCGGGCAGACCCGCGCCGAACCGGGCGAGTGCGTCGATCAGCGGCTCGCCGTGGCCGAGGTCATGGAAAAGAACGACCGCATCGAGGCCGCCCGCCTCCCGATAGGTGAAAAGAAGCGTCCGCAGCCGCCGAAGCAGCGATTCTGCATCCGGCACGTCGTAGGCGGCAGCACCCGTGGGACATGCCGCCGCGCAGCTGCCGCAGCCGGCGCATACTTCCGCATTGATCGCGACGTGGTTGCCGGCAGGCGTTATCGCCCCTGTCG
>NZ_RZSX01001055.1:0-1935 GCF_004023105.1 Mesorhizobium sp. M5C.F.Ca.IN.020.32.2.1
ACCTATCACCGCCCGCGAATCTTCCTGTTTCCAAGGCCAACTGCTTTGTTATCGCTCAGTCGGCGCGTTGCCGATCTTCTGCTTGAGCTCGAGCGCCCAGGAGCGGCCTTCGTCGCCGCCCCATAGAAGCCAGGCGATGTAACCGGCCGACGGGTTTTCTTCACTGCCGAAGTTACGGCCCTTCTTGTCGACCTCATGGCGGGCGAAATAGCTGACCATGCGCTGGATGGTGGAGGGCGAAAGTTTATCGCGGTTCTTGAGCTCGGTCGCCCGCGCAACCCCGACCTCGGTGCCGCCGCGACCAAATATGCCGCGCAGCCTGAGGCCCATGGCGGCATTGTCGGCAACGATCTGCGGACAGCGCAGGTCGATTTCGTCATTGTCGGCTTCGCGCATGGTTCCTCCCCGATATGGATCTATAATCCTGAACGAAAAATGCGGTGAGATGCATCCCGTTCCGCAACGCTATTGCTTCGCAGTCGTCGGAGCCGCCTGAAAGGAACTGTCCACCAAAGCGACAAGCTGCATCTTGCCTGTATTCGTCTCACGGTTAAGCTTTGTTACAGCGGGGGCCCTCGAAAATCGGAGAAACACGATGCGGCTTCCCAAAACCGGCCTCGCCATCTTAATCCTCGCCGTTCCGCTATTCGCCAACGAGGCGCGGGCGGCCGACGATTGCGCCAATGCGATGGATCAAACGACCATGAACGAATGCGCCGGCAAGTCGCTCGCGAAGGCCGACAAAAAGCTCAACGACGCCTACAAGCAGATCGAGGGTCGGCTGAAGGACAATGCGGCGTCAAAGAAGCTGCTGGTCGATGCGCAGCGCGCCTGGGTCGCTTTCCGCGATGCCGAGTGCAAATTTCAGGGCGGCCCGCCCGACATGGCCGGCAGCATGTATCCAATGGTCGTCGCCGGCTGCCAGGAGGCCGTCACCGACAACCGGCTGAGGGATTTCCAGGGCTACCTCAATTGCCAGGAAGGCGATGCCAACTGCCCGGTGCCGGCGGCGCGGTAACTTCGTTTGTCCCGGTATCCCATGTGAGGTCCCCCTCATCCGGCCGCGGAGCCTGTCCTCGGGCTTGCCGGAGGCAAGACCCGTGGGCGGCCACCTTCACCCCGACGGGGAGAAGAGGTTGGCGCCGGCGTTGACAGTCTCCTCTCCCTTGGGGGAGGTCAGCAGCGAAACGGAGGCTGGGTGAGGGGACTTCTGCCGCTTGCGTGTGCAAAAATGTCGGAACGGTCCTTCGCGATGCGTCCTTGAGAGGCAAGGCGCGTTGCCGCGAACAGGCAGGCGTCGTCAAACGCACGGCTGATGGAGATGACGATGATCACCTTTCCCAACGAATCCCAGGAATACCGCGCCGCCCGCAAAACCCTTTTGCAGAAGGAGATCGAGCTGCGCCGCGCAATGGAGGATGTAGCCGTCGCCCGTCGCGCACTGCCGCCGGGCGGGCTGGTGCCTGAGGACTATGTGTTCGACGGGCTTGGCCCCGACGGCAAGCCGGCCCGGATAAAACTGTCGGAGCTGTTTTCGCCTGGCAAGGACACACTGATCGTCTACTCGATGATGTTTCCGCGCCATCCGCAGGAGACGCGCGACGTGGCGACAAGCGGCGGCACGGCCAAGCTCGCGCGGGCCGACCAGCCATGCCCGTCCTGCACGGCGCTGCTCGATCAGTTCGCCGGCGCCATCGACCATCTCGAGGCCGCCGGCTTCAACTTCGCCGTGGTGGGCAAGACCGCGCTCGAAAACCTGATCACGCTTGGCCGCGACCGTGGCTGGACGAACATGCGGCTGCTCTCCTCGGCCGGCAACAGCTTCAAGCGCGACTACCACGCCGAGGCCGACGATGGTGCGCAGTTGCCGATGCTGTCGGTGTTCCATCGCGACGCCGACGGCATTCGCCATTTCTGGAGTTCGTAGCTTGGTTT
>NZ_RZSX01001056.1:0-1925 GCF_004023105.1 Mesorhizobium sp. M5C.F.Ca.IN.020.32.2.1
ATCTCCGCTCCTCTTGGGCTCATTTCACACAGTCGGTTGCAAACATCAACCTGCCCGCGACCTGGGCGGAAAGGACAAGACCATGGATACCACGTTCAAAGGCGCCGCCAGGCGCCTGGACGACCTCGATCTGCCAAAACTTGGCGCCAGGATCGGCGTCGGCGAGGATGAGATCCACGCCTTTCTCGACGTCGAGACCAGCGGGCACGGCTTCGACGCCCATGGCCGGCCGATCATCCTGTTCGAGCCGCATGTCTTTTTCCGCAACCTGTCGGGGGCGAAGCGTGCGCAAGCAGTCGCGGCCGGGCTTGCCTATGTCAGGTGGGGCGAAAAGCCTTATCCCCGGGACAGCTATCCGCGCCTGAAAGCGGCTATCGCGATCGACGAGACGGCGGCGCTCAGATCGGCGTCATGGGGGCTCGGCCAGGTTCTCGGCGAGAATTTCAAGGCGGCCGGCTTCCCCACCGTGCAGGCCATGGTCGAAGCCATGATGGAGGACGAGGCGCTGCAGCTGGCGGCGGCGGTCAATTTCATCGCCGCCAACCGGCTCGACGGCAAATTGCGCAAGCATGATTGGGCCGGCTTTGCCAAGGGCTACAACGGCGCATCGTTTGGGAAGAACGCCTACGATATCAGGCTTGCCGACGCGTTCCGCAAATGGTCTGGGATCAAGGACACGCCGTGGCCGCCCGCTGCCCCAGCACAGCCTCCAGCGCCTGTTCCGATCCCGCAGGCTCCGCAGCTGAACGGTTCCCCGACTTCGGAGGCAGAGCCGGGCAGGGCTGGAGTCCGGCCCGGACGGTTGCCCGGATTCTGGGCCGCGGTCCTGGCTCCGCTGGTCGCCGCAATCCTCTCCTTGTTTCGAAAGGCAAAGCCATGACGTGGTTCAATACCAATGCCGCGCACAATCTGATCAATGTGCTGATCCTGCTGCTTACCGGCCTGGTCGGCTTCGACTGGACGATGTTCGGCATCGACGCGGCCCTGGCGCTCAAGATCACCGGGGTGCTGACCCTGCTCAAGATCCTGATGAATGTCGTCCGCGACGGCGTCGCCGGCCTCGTCAGAAGACAGCCCGCCGTGGAGGGCAATTGAGATGTGGGTGCTTTCCATGCTGAGCGCGCTCGCCGGCAACAAGGCGATCATGGCGATCTTCGCAGCACTCGTCGGCGGCATCGGCCTCTTTGTCGCCGGCGGCATCAGCCGGGCCAAGGAGGATACGGCCAGGCGAGCGGCGGAAAAACTCGCCGCCGCGCAGGATCGCCTCGAAATGGACCGCGAGGCGACCGATGCCGAACGCGCGGCGCGCGACCTGCCGGACGAAGCCGCACGGCGGGAGGCGATGCGATGGGCAAGGCACTGATGATCGGCCTGCTGCTCGGGGGCCGGCTGCTCGCCGGATGCACAACGCCGGTTTCGCCCGCGCGTCAGGTCTGGTGCGACCACAATCAGGCGCGGCGTCCGTCCGCCCTCGTCGTGGCCGCCATGTCGCGGCCCGAGCTCGACGAGGTGAATGCCTACAACGGGAAGGGCGCCAGATGGTGCGGGTGGAGGCCGTGATGATACAGGAGTTTCTCGATGCTCTCGGCATCAAGGCGCCGGTGGTGGTCGCCGGCCTGTCCGGCGGCATTTTGCGAGCCTTGTCGCGCCACCGCTACAAGGTTCGCGAGATGGTGGCGTCGCCGATCTGCGGCGCGCTGGCGGCGGCCTACCTGACGCTTCCCGTGGTGCACTACATCCGCGCCGGCCTGCCGATTCCGTCGCCTGACGACGACACCACGACGCTGGCCGCGGCGTTCCTCATCGGCGTCTCGGCGATGTGGATTTCGGATATCGTCTTCGAGGTGGTGGTGAGGCGGTTCAAGCCGGAGAAGGAGGAGTGAGATCGCGCCTGTCTTATTGCGCCCGCAGTAACAGCCTCTTGC
>NZ_RZSX01001057.1:0-1922 GCF_004023105.1 Mesorhizobium sp. M5C.F.Ca.IN.020.32.2.1
GTCCTATTGCACGGCGATCCTGCGCGTTTACAACCTCTACGGCCGCCGCGACAACAAATACAAGGCGCGCATCAAGATCCTCGTCCACGAGACCGGCGTCGAGGAGATCACCCGCCAGGTCGAGGCCGAATGGCAGGAGCTGAAAGAGGCGGATCTGAAGCTGCCGGAAGCCGACATCCGCGCCATCGATGCCTATTTCGCGCCACCGGCGCTGGCTGACCGGCCGGAAGGCGACGAGGTGGTCAGGCGCGCCCGCCTCGATTCCAAGAGCTTTTCGGAATGGCTCGACCAGAACGTGGTGACCCACCGCCATCCTGATTATGCCGCCGTGACCATTTCGCTCAAGGGCATCGGCGAAGCGCCGGGCGATGCCTCCGACAGCCAGATGGAAGCGGTCGCCGACCTTGCCGAGAAATATGCCTTCGACGAGTTGCGCGTCAGCCACGAGCAGAACCTGATCCTGCCGCATGTTGCGCGCGCAGACCTCAAGGCGGTCTATGACGCTCTGGTCGACATCGGACTGGCGACGGCCAATTCCAACCTGATATCAGACATCATCTCCTGCCCCGGCCTCGATTATTGCGCGCTGGCCACGGCGCGTTCCATTCCGGTGGCACAGGAAATCTCGCTTCGTTTCGCTTCGCTTGAGCGGCAGCGCGAGATCGGCGAATTGAAGCTGAAGATTTCCGGCTGCATCAACGCCTGCGGCCATCATCATGTCGGCCATATCGGCATCCTCGGGGTCGAAAAGAAGGGCGCCGAACTCTATCAGGTCACACTCGGCGGCTCGGCCGACGAGAACACCTCGGTCGGCGAGATCATCGGCCGCGGCTTCAGTTCGGAAGAGATCACCGACGCCATCGAGCAGATCGTCGAGACCTATCTCGGCCTCCGGCTCGACAGAAACGAAAAATTCATCGACGCCTACCGCCGTGTCGGTCCCGCGCCGTTCAAGGAGGCGCTCTATGCTGGCGAAGCCAAGGCCGCTTGATCGTATCGTCGACGTCGAGGCCGGCATCGCCGCCGAAGCGGCGGGGCTCGATGCGCTCTATGGTCATCTGAAGCCGCTTGAGATCATCGAGCGGTCGGCCCGGGAGTTCTTTCGCGGCGAAATCGCCGCAGTTTCGTCCTTTGGCGCGGATTCGGCGGTGCTGCTGCATATGATCGCCAAGATCGACCGGACGTTGCCGGTGATCTTCCTCGACACCGGCAAGCATTTCGAGGAGACGCTCGGCTATCGCGACGCGCTCGTTGCCGATTTCGGACTGACCGATATCCGGGTGATCACGCCGGACGAAGCAGCGCTCGAACGGATCGATCCGACCGGCAATCTGAACGAGACCGACACCGACGCCTGCTGCGACGTCCGCAAGGTCGAGCCACTGGCGCGCGGCGTCGAGCCGTTCCGCGCCTGGTTCACCGGCCGCAAGCGTTTTCAGGCGACCACGCGGGCAGCACTTCCGGTGTTCGAGGCGGTCGGTTCGCGCATCCGCATCAATCCGCTGGCGCACTGGACGACATCGGACCAGGCCGCCTACATGCGCAAGCATCAGCTGCGCGAGAACCCGCTGGTCGCCTATGGCTATCTGTCGATAGGCTGCTTCCCGTGCACGCAGCCGGTGCAGCCGGGCGAGGACGCGCGCAGCGGCCGCTGGGCCGGTCACGCCAAGACCGAGTGCGGCATCCATTTGTCGGGGCTGGAAAAGTCGCTGACCGACGCATCGCTTTAGGGTATGTTGATATTCAGGTGATGCCGGCCTGCAAACGGTAGCTTCCTGCGCTTCCGGTGCTCACGTACCCAAAGTACGCTCCGCTCCGGTTCTCGGAAGCCACCATTTTTGCCTCGGCCTGACCTGAATCTCAACACACCCTGGACTGTTTGATTTCTAGGAATTTCGATGACCGAACCGACGACGCTGGAG
>NZ_RZSX01001058.1:0-1913 GCF_004023105.1 Mesorhizobium sp. M5C.F.Ca.IN.020.32.2.1
ACAATCTGGAATCCGAAGGCTATCAGGTCGAGGTGGTGACGCGCGGCGCGATCATCGGCCGGTCACTCCTGTCATGTCGCCGGCGCCGACATCGTCGTTTCGTCGAGCTTCGGGCGATCTGCCGGCAATTGCTGCCCGGTCACGACAAAGTAGGCGTTTTCTGCGATGTTGGTGACATGATCGCCGATGCGTTCGAGATTCTTGGCGCAAAACAGAAGATGCGTGCAGGCGGTGATGTTTCGCGGATCCTCCATCATGTAGGTCAGGAGTTCGCGGAAAACCGCCGTGTACTTCACGTCGATCTTCTGGTCGTCGGCGCGCAGCTCTTTCAACGCGCCGGCATTGCGCGACACATAGTGCTCGACCACCCCGCGGAGCTGCACAAGAACGAGATCCGCCATCGCGTCGATACCGTGCGACAGATTACGCGGCGTGGCGCTCTGCCCGACTGCGCTGACCCGCTTGGCTATGTTTTTGGCCAAATCGCCGATGCGCTCGAGATCACCGGCCATGCGGATTGCGCCAACCACGGCGCGCAGATCTTGCGCCATCGGCTGCCGCTTGGCGATCAGCGTGATCGCGCTATCGTCGAGTTCGCGCTGCCGCGCATCCATGATCGCGTCGTCCGAGACGACACGCTGCGCCATCGCATTGTCTGACGCAAGCAACGCGCGGATCGAGGCTGCGACCATCGCGGCGGCAAGCTCGTCCATGTCGCGGATCAGCCTGTCGATGTGCTCCAGTTCCTCGTCGAAAGATGCGACGGTGTGTTCACCCATGATCCTGTCCTCGTGTTCGAAATTCGCCGCCGGACCGCTCAGCCGAACCGGCCGGTGATGTAGTCCTGGGTGCGCTTGTCGTCGGGATTGGTGAACATCTTGTCGGTTGCGCCCTCCTCGACCAGGTAGCCGAGATGGAACATCGCCGTGCGTTGCGACACGCGCGCTGCCTGCTGCATCGAGTGGGTGACGATGACGATCGTGTAGTTCTGGCGCAGTTCGTCGATCAGTTCCTCGACGCGGGCGGTGGCGATCGGATCCAGCGCCGAACAGGGCTCGTCCATCAGAATCACTTCCGGCGACACGGCGATGGCGCGCGCGATGCACAGGCGCTGCTGCTGTCCGCCGGAGAGACCGGTGCCCGACTCGAGCAGGCGATCCTTGACCTCGTTGAACAGACCGGCTTTCTTCAGGCTCGATTCAACGATGCCGTCCAACTCGGACTTGCTCCTGGCCAGGCCGTGAATGCGCGGACCGTAGGCGACGTTTTCATAGATCGACTTCGGAAACGGGTTCGGCTTCTGGAATACCATGCCGACGCGAGCTCGCAGCTCGACGACATCGATTTTCGGGTCGTAAACATCCTCGCCGTCGAGCGTTATCTTGCCGCTCACCCGCGCGATATCGATCGTGTCGTTCATTCGGTTCAGGCAACGCAGGAAGGTCGACTTGCCACAGCCCGATGGGCCGATCAACGCCGTCACCTGGTTCTCGCGGACATCGAGGTTCACGTCGAACAGAGCTCGCTTCTCACCGTAATGAACAGAGACCTTTTCGCCCTTCATCTTGATCGAAGGGGCATTGGTTCCGCTGCTCAGTTTCTGTTCGACGCCGGCTTCCGTCATGATGTTCATATCCTCTACCCCTTACCAGCGCCGCTCGAAGCGCCTGCGCAGTATCACTGCAATGGCGTTCATGATGACCAAAAACAGCAGCAAAATCAAAATCGCCGCCGAAGTCTTCTGCTGGAATCCAGCTTCCGGGAAATCCGCCCACATGAATATCTGCACCGGCAGGATCGTCGCGGGATCGGTAAAGCCGCCGGGAATGTCGACGATGAAGGCGACCATGCCGATCATCAGCAACGGCGCGGTTTCGCCCAGCGCATGCGCCATTCCGAGAATGGTGCCGGTC
>NZ_RZSX01001059.1:0-1912 GCF_004023105.1 Mesorhizobium sp. M5C.F.Ca.IN.020.32.2.1
CCAGCATGCCGAGCACTACAATCGCATCATCGCTGCCGCGCAGGCGCAGTTGCCGATCCAGAGCGCTCAGCAGAACCGCGACGATTTCGACGATGACGGCGACGAAGATCGCGACGAGTTCGACAATGCCGGCAACAGCAATGTCGGTGAGACTGCGGCTCCGGTGGTCAACCACGGTGGCGGCCCGCAGCCGGTCATCGACGGCACGCCAGCCGAGTTGGCCTTCAACCAGGAAAACGGCCGCGACAATCGCGATACCGGTGGGCGCGATACCGGTGGGCGCGACAATAGTGGGCGCGACAATGGCGGCCGCCATCGCGACCGTCGCCCCAATGGCGGCTACGGCCAGAACGGCGGCCAGCGCGGCGAATTTGGTGCGCGCGGCGAGCACGGCGGACAACGTGACGATCAGAACCGGCGTGGCGATCAGAGCCGGCGCAACGAGACACCGGTACAGAACGAGACGCCCATACAGGCGGAAACTGTGTCTCCGGTCGAGCCGGTTTCTGTGGCCGAACCCGCGCCGCAGTTCGAAAGCTTTTCGCCGGCGGCTTTGGCTGCCCAGGCCGAGATGAACGAAGCAGCCGCCGAAAGCGGCGCTGCCCGCCGCCCCAGGCGTCCGCGCCGTCCGCGCGTCAACGCTGATCAGGTGGATGGCGGTAACGACAATGCTGGCGCCGATAACGTGAATGCAGCGCCGGCGGAAGACGCCGGTGGCGAGCCTGCCATCATCGACGTCAACAACTGATCGAGCAAGGCCTTCAGACTTTCTTGGACGGCGGAGAGGAATCTCCGCCGTTTTTGTTTTGCGCACCCGGGCAATATTATGCATTCACCATTATTGGGACGTCTTGAGGGTCCGTGGCTTGCGCCCCATATCTCGCGTGAACAGGACCCGGCTCGAACGGGCGGGTCCGTCACCACAATCTGATCCGGTGCCGCAAAGCGGGCCGGTGACGGAAGGAGACAGAGATGAACCTTGAAAAATATTCCGAGCGCGTGCGCGGCTTCATCCAGTCCGCGCAGACCTTGGCGCTCTCGCGCAACCACCAGCAATTCACTCCCGAACATATGTTGAAAGTGCTCGTCGACGACGACGAGGGCTTGGCCGCGTCGTTGATCGAGCGCGCCGGCGGCAGCGTCCGCGACGTCAAGCTTGGCGTCGAGACGGCACTTGAGGCGATGCCCAAGGTGGAAGGCGGCAACGGCCAGCTCTATCTGGCGCAGCCGCTGGCCAAGGTGTTCTCGACCGCCGAGGAACTGGCCAAGAAGGCCGGCGACAGTTTCGTTACGGTCGAGAGGCTGCTGACGGCGCTGGCGGTCGAGAAATCCGCCAAGACTGCCGACATCCTGACCAAGGCCGGCGTGACGCCACAGGCGCTGAACCAGGTGATCAACGACGTCCGCAAGGGTCGCACCGCCGATTCGGCGAGCGCCGAGCAGGGCTATGATGCGCTGAAGAAGTACGCGCGTGACCTGACCGCCGACGCCCGCGCCGGCAAGCTCGACCCGGTCATCGGCCGCGACGACGAGATCCGCCGCACCATCCAGGTGCTGTCGCGCCGCACCAAGAACAATCCAGTGCTCATCGGTGAACCCGGCGTCGGCAAGACAGCGATCGCCGAAGGGCTGGCGTTGCGCATCGTCAACGGCGACGTGCCGGAATCGCTCAAGGACAAGCAGTTGATGGCGCTCGACATGGGATCGCTGATCGCAGGTGCCAAATATCGCGGCGAATTCGAAGAGCGGCTGAAGGCGGTCCTTTCGGAAGTTACCGCTGCCGCTGGCGGCATTATCCTGTTCATCGATGAGATGCACACGCTGGTCGGCGCCGGCAAGGCGGATGGCGCCATGGATGCGTCGAACCTGTTGAAGCCGGCGCTGGCACGCGGCGAACTCCACTGTGTGGGCG
>NZ_RZSX01000105.1:0-10881 GCF_004023105.1 Mesorhizobium sp. M5C.F.Ca.IN.020.32.2.1
GCGGGCACGGAGGACGGGCTGGACACTCGGTTCTGTCGACCTCACGCTGACCACTACTCACGCCATGGGAGCCCGTACCGTCCATCCTACGGGGCGCGAGAGATCGCACCATACCGGGACGCTGCGCTGGCATGGCTGGAGGCTCACGAGGATGACACCTATGTCCGCAATGCCATCGACCGTGTGGCCACCCTGCTGCAGACCTCAGGGCCGCGTGTGGAGGCGTTCAGGCTTCGCGGACTGTCTCCTCAGGACCGCGCCAAGGCCGCCTGGGCGAGGCTCAGAAACGCCGCAGTGGACCCTCGGCGGGTGGTGGCGGCTTGGCTCGCAATCGAGATGATCATTCGGGACGATCCACAAGCCGAGAGCAAGATCGAGTTCAAGCGAGTGCAGGCGGCGAAGCTGATCCACAAGATGGCTTCGGGGACGCATAAGAGGTGGGGCGAGGGGCCGAACGTCAAGGAACTGCACGTCTATCCGAGGTCTCGGGGACGGGTCCTGAGGCACGTTGGCGCGGCGCTGGAGCAAGCCACAGAACTCCTAATTCAACATCGGGCAGCCGCTCTGCCCCGGCCATTTCCGAAGGGCGATCAGACTTGAACACCAAACACATCCGCGTTGCCGACATCATGTTCGATGTGGACACCCAGATAAGGGAGAAGACCAAGCCGGACTTGGTGCGCCGGTATCGACAGGCTATGGCCGAGTACGACCCCAACGGGACCACGGTCGTGGGGTTTGAGGCAATTCAGGTGGCCGAAGCTCAGGCGAAAGGGGCGAAGAAAGTCTACACCATCATAGATGGCTGGCATCGCGCGACAGCGGCTCTGGAGTTGGGCAAAGAGCTGATCGAGGCCCAGATCATTTCCGTCACAGGCAGAGAGGAAATCCTTTGGCTGGCATCACGGGCCAACCTCCTGCATGGCGAGAAGCTGTCGCCGAAGGAGAAGCGAACGGCGTTCCGCAACTACCTCAAGGCCAAGCAGCATCGCCATCCCGGCCCGCGAGGAGGCAGAGCAAACGGCAAGATCAAGTCGGCGCGGGAGATGGCAATCGACCTTGGAGGGATTGCGCACAAAACAGTCCTGAAGTGGCTAAAGGCCGACGCCCCGATGACCTATCACCAGCTTCAAAGGGAGCGGACGGAGGATTTTCCGGAAGCGCCCGATGACACCTACGATGGAACCTACAATCCGGATGCGAGGCACCGTGACGCCGCGATTGGATACCTTCAAGAGGTTGCGCTGAGGGTCCGGGCGATCAAGGGAAGGGACGGGCTGGAGGCCATTTTGGCTGAGCTTTCTGCCGTCGAGAAGGAAATCGTAAAGCGCCTGCCGGTGTCAGCCGATGACTACTAAGTGGGGAAATCCCCAGCCAATCACAAGTTCCTCTCGTCGGGGAGACAACTGCCCGGTTCATTTGATGCTCGATCCCATACGCCACAAGGGTTTCAGCGCCGCAATCAACGTGAGGACCTCGAAACATGCTAACTGGTTTCGTGAGGACCTTACCGGCTACTGTCACCGTTAAGCAGGGAGGACGCATCCCGCCGGCACCGCACTTGCGCGCCGCCCTTGTCGAGAAGACACAAGGCTGGTACACAGGTCAAATTAAGCGGCAGGAAAGTCTCAATAGAAACAGGTAGTTGGTGCGTTGTTGACCGAGTTCAATCCTCTCTCGCAGCACCAGTTTATCCCGAAGATTTTCAATAGTGCGCTTCGCCTGGGCACTTTCGATTTACGAGTCGGGAGCAATCAGCCTTCCGAAACGAGGACATGCGCGTAGCGAGCTACTGACTTTTCGTCCTTCCACCGGCCGGTGCCGGCGAGCCCGCGCAAATCCATGCCAGCGTACCGACGCATTCACGTCGCCCAGCTGTGGCAAGGAAGCTCACGAGATGCGTTCAGATCTTGCGAACCTCGCCGCAAACTTGTCGAGCGCAAGCTGATACTGGGGTCAATCCTAAGCGGGATCCTGCTATAATCCCGTATGGCCGCTCGCATAGTGGTTATCCTGGCGCTGCTTTCCGCCTTCGCCTACGGATTCGCAAAACTCGTGGAACGTTATGGCGACGCTGGCGACAAGCCCTCTCCGTGTGAAAAATGGCCACATCCTGATTGTCCAGTCCCAAACGCGCCTCCTCCGGAAGAACCTAAGCCTTGAGCGGGAGCGCGTTCGCGGGCAGCCGCGAACGTCAGCGTTGATATTCCGTGGCAGCGGGTTCGCGCCGTACAAAATGGAACAAGAATTGCGCCGCATCGTTCAGATAACTATGCAACCCGTCGCGGCAGCAATCAAGCACCGCAGCTGAAGGTTGCTTGGAGGCTATTATGGGTAAGCAACTTACATCGGCTGCGGCAGGCATCCTTCTGTTCGTTGGCGTCAGCGCCGCCGCCGCTCAGGACGTCATTATTCAACCCGAGCAGGACACTGTGATCCGCGAATACGTGAAAAAGAAACCAGTGGCATCACTCAGCCTTCCCGGCGTGGAGCTCAACATCGGCACACCTCTGCCCGAAACAGTCGAGCTGTACGAGGTGCCGGACGTTCAGTACCGCTACGTCGTCGTCGATGGCCGAACCGTCCTGGTCGATCCAGGTACCCGCAAGATTGTGAAGGTCTACGACTGACTTGACCCGTCACGCTGAAGCCCGTCATGCCGAAAGGTGCGGCGGGCTGACGCCTTCTCAGGCTCGGCGTGGATTTCTTCTGTGATCACTTCGAAGCGGGTGAGCCGGGAAAGACCGAAGCTCGTTGAGATAGCGACGTCATTGGCATCGCATCCCGTCGCCATCAGGATCCTGCCTATGCGAGGCTGGTTGTGCCGTGCATCGAAGGTGAACCAATGGCCGCTGAGATAGGCTTGGAACCATGCGTTGAAATCCATGGGGTACGGCATCGGCGGTATGCCGATGTCGCCGAGATAGCCGGTGCAATATCGCGCCGGAATGTTCATGCAACGGCACAGCGTGATTGCCAGATGCGCAAAATCGCGACACACGCCGGCCCGGTCGGTTAGCGCGCCATAGGCGGTCCGCAGCGTGTCCGCAGCCTGGTAGTTGAAGGTGATGTGTTCGTGAACGAAATCGCAGATCGCCTGGACGCGCGCCCACCCGGGTGCGGTATTGCCAAAACTGCTCCAAGCGAAGTCGCCAAGCCGATCGGTATCGCAGTAGCGGCTGCCGAGAAGAAACCTGAGCACGTTGTCGGGCAGCTCTTTGATATCGTGCTGGACGGCGCCCGCGGCCACAATTTCTGGCTTGCCGGTGTCATGAATTTCGAAGTTCGTTGATATCGTCGTAAGCCCCGCGGGCACCTCTATTCTCGTGCATAAATTGCCGAAAACGTCGATGTAGCCGCGGGCGTCGACCGGGCGATCGAAGCCGATGATCTGTTCCGTCAAAAGATCCCCGCGACGTGAAGGATGGATATCAAGGACGAGCAGCATCGGTGTCGGCTGCGGACATTCGTAGGCGAGGTTGAAACCTGCGCGGATACGCATCGAAGCTCCAATGCGTTGATTAAAGCAAACTCCGGATTGCCGAGAACAGTTCCGAACACATTTAGAGGATGCTAATTTTTATTGATGCTGGTTATTTGATGCCAGCTTCCTTCACCACCTTGACCTCCACCGTCATGCCGAGAAAGTTCGACGCGCTGCCGCAGTAGCTTCCGGAAAGAGGGATGGCTTGCCCAGGATGCCTGGCCACAGCCACCCTGATAAGGTCCCGGTTGCCGACAATGCCATTGGTGGGGTCGAACTCGACCCAACCCGCGCCAGGCAGATAGACCTGGCACCAGGCATGCGTCGAACCGCCGCCGAGGACAGTAGCGCTGTCGCGGTTCGGCACATAGACATAACCAGTCACAAAACGGGCAGCAAAACCGAGCGAACGAACCGCTTCCATCATGAACAGCGCAAAGTCTCGGCATGTGCCTCGACGCAGGTGCAAGGTCATGAGCGGCGGTTGCGTCCCTGATTCAGTTCGACGGGAATACACAAAGCTCTCGTGGATGGCGTAGCAAAGTGTCATCAGCAATTTGCCCGTCTCGGTGTGGCCTCTGGCGCTCACGAACTGTCGTGCCCATTTGCCGATCTCGTCGCCGTCATCGAGATGATGGCGCTCGATGGTTTGGGTGAGGTCGGTTGCCTCGTCGGGATCATAGGAAAATGGATAGCTGAGTGCTGCTTCATCGATACGGAAATCAGGCGCATGCTGCGGCGTGTGATCGAGCCGAATGTCTGTCACGAAACGCAGTTCGTCGCCGGAACCCTGGAAGTCTATTACCGCAACGCAGTTTCCAAAAACGTCATGGATCCAGCCAACCTCTTTCGGCTCGGGGTCCACCAACAGGGCATGATCCAGAAGTCGCTGATCGAAACTATCGCGCGGCCTGAACATCAGCCGATGCTCGCCAAACGTCACCGGTTGCGTGTAGCGATAGACGGTCGTGTGCTTGACTGAAAAGATCGGCATTGGCTTGCGTCGACCACGTGCGATATCAGCGCAATCATATATCTTTTTCGAGGTGCAGCGGACAAAATGGAGTCTTTCGCCTCGACGCGCCGTATCAGGAGGTCTCCACCGCAGGCCTTTTGCAATCTCCAATTGGTAGACTCTCTCAACGCCCGGTAAGTTAATCCTTGCGCCCGGAGGAGCCAAGGCGAGGAACGTCGCAAACGGGAGGAAGCAATGAACGAAGACTACGGTCCGGCCATAGACCACGACAAGCCTTACGAAATAGCTGCTTTCGCTAAAAAGCATGGCCTTACGATAAGGGCTGCCGAACTGATCCTTTTCGCCTATAGCCCGTCCCGAGCGGCGTGCGACACTGCCGCAACGGCTTTCCTCACGGCCGTCGCCGCACAGGCCAAGAGACAATCGGCGCGCTAGCTCTCGTTCCGAAGATCCTGGAGCGACGGCTGGCGCAGAGCAACCCGCCACCGTCGCATTTAGTCGCCCACCGCTCATTTCGGAGCGGCAGGCTTGGAGCATTTGCAGCCAAGTGGAATCAATGGCGTCGCAGAGATGCGGCTAAACAAATAGATAGAGCGAGATGCCCAGTCCAATTCGAACCCAACCCGCTCTAGGACTGTCGAAGCTGCGCCGATCGACGGTGCGGCCTCGATGCTGGACGCTCAGGTGAGATTTCTGGACCAGTCGTCTATCTGGCGCTCCGCCTCTTCCTTGGCGATTCCATACCGCTCCTGAATGCGTCCTGCGAGTTGGTCACGATTGCCCTCGATGCGATCAAGGTCATCGTCGGTAAGGTCACCCCATTGCTCCTTGGCCTGGCCTTTGAACTGCATCCATTTTCCCTTGATTTGATCCCAGTTCATGAATTCCTCCTTTGTTGTCTAGAGGAAATGCAACTGGACACCACATGTTCCCAGACAGCGGATCGTCCGTGACGATTATTGCCCATGACGATTATCCTTGGCGACGCAGCAAAAAGCCGCCGGCCGGAGCCAGTGGCGCGAATTGGAGCAGGATAAGAACGATCCGCGTCTTGAAATCACACTCGACGGAAAGGTCCCTCAGCCGGATCATCTGGCGCGCGCCAAGGCGATCGATATGACGTTGTCTGCATCCGCCCCCGGTAGATCGAACAGCATCGGAAGTTGGCGGGTCATGGCCATTTCCACGATCAACTCTTCGATGGAAGCTGTCGGCAGATCGGTCTCGACACTATTCGAGATCATCGAGGCAAGCTTGTGGACTGGCACTGGTGCCGACTTCGCACGGTCGTCGAGCAACCTGCTGATTTCGATTACAACGTCTGCGTCAATGCTCTTTGGCAATTCGCGCATGGCTTTTCCTCCCTGCCCATATCATGCGCGTGCCAGAGGGCTGAGTCTCGAAAAATCTGCATATGCCTTAAAGGCGCGCCGGTCGGGTTGCTTTGGCCGGGCGTTCGGGCCTCCGGTGAAAAAGCGAAGCGCGCTGGTGTCGCATCCGGCAACGAATTCGTCCGTTTTGCGTTGGCCAATCATACATTGCGCGCAAACGTGACCAAAGGAGAGTAAGCATGACAGCCGACGCGGCGAAGCTCTATCCCCGCCACTGGGATCGGATCTCCGGCAGCGAGGATTACGTAGTAAGGTATTTTGCCCGGCAGAACGGCATCACCCCCGCGCAAGTCCATCAGTTGATCAAGAGATATGGAAGCAACCGCGCCAAGCTGGTGGCTGCGGCGAAGGAACTTCGCACGTCGCTTCGACCGGATGTCCCCCCGGATGTCCCCAAGACCACGCTCGCCTCGGGGCGCCGCGCCGGACGTCTCAGCGCCGGTGTTAATGCCAGAAATGGCTTAAAACCGTGGTAGGAGACTGCCGAAATCCCGCCGATGACTTCGTTCTCAGACTTTTCGATCCTGGCCGGCGTCGCCGGCATCTTTTCGCGATTTACTTGCTTCAATAGTCGCCTCCAGATCGGATCGGCTGCCGTATCGAACCGAGTAGGCTCGTGTAAATTCGGCGCCCAACAGAAAGATCTCCGACGAATAAAAGACCCACAGCAGCACGATGAGCAGCGCACCGGCTGCCCCGTATGACGATGCGACGGCGCTGGTTCCGATATACCAACCGATCAGCGACTTGCCGATCGTGAAGAGAAACGCCGTTACTACCGCGCCGACGCCAACGTCGCGCCATTGCAGCGCGCGGTCGGGCAGGACCTTGTAGATTGCCGCAAACAACAGAGCGATCAGGGCAAACGAAACGATCCAGTTGATTGCGCTCAGGATGAGGGTGCCAAAGGGCAGATATGCGTTGATGATATCTCCAAGCGCCGAAATTGCAGCGCTTACGACAAGGGACACCAGCAGCAGAAAGCCAAGCGCCGCGACGAGACCCAGGCTGGCAGCGCGTGCCCGCACGAGCCGTGAAATCGATGTGCCACCCGGTTTGACTTTCCAGATCTCGTTCAGGGCAACCTGCATTTCGCCGAACACGCCGGATGCGGTCACCAAAAGTGTGACGAGCCCCAAAATGCTGGCAACAGTTCCCGCCTCCTTGTGCGACGCGTTCTCGATTGTCGCTTGCAGAAGCTCGGCGCTCTGCGGACCCATCAGGCCCGCCATCTGGGCCGAAAGCGCCAGCTGTGCCGCATCGTTTCCGAAGGCCATGCCAGCGATGGCGACAACGATGAGCAGGATCGGTGCAAGCGAGGTCGTGGCATAAAACGCCATCGCTGCCCCGTGGCTCAAGGCATTGTCATTGATGAAGCCGAGGATGCTCTCCTTAAGAAGTGTCCAGCCGTCTTTCGCCACATTCCACATGTTTTGCCTCACCTGCTTCCCAAGCAAATAGAGGCAACACCGCGGCGGACCAGAGCATCACATTCGAGAAGTTCTGGTCCGTTTGGATCCGGCGTTTAGGTGACGGATCTTGGGTTGTTTGGCGTGATCTGTCCCGAGGCTCTCTTTGTGAGACCATCCTGCGTCGGGAAGGCCGAGAACGCCGCGATGGCTAGGAAGATCGGAATCCCCAATTCGAGGATTTCCTCGAACACTGTGGAGGTATAGATCCGGGTGAGCTGGATGCTGAGAAATGTGAGATTTGATGGCGCCCCGTCGATGACCTTGGAAAGGACGGCGCAGCCCACAGCTGCGGCAATGGCCACGGCAGTCGCCTCGCCGTGGCGAAGCCCGTGCACAAAGCTACGGAAGCCGTTCTTCAGGAGCAAATAGAAGGCAATGCCGAGGGCAATAACGACCGTCGCGCCGATTAGCTTTTCCAACAGCGGAACGTCAGGCGAGATATAGAGGGTGGTCTTGGTGATGTTGTGGGTGGTGAAATGCGCATGAAAGTCCAGCTCGCGCAGGCACATCGCGATCAGGATGGCGACAAGGTACCACCGCTTGAGCAGGTCTCGATAGGACATTTCCCGGACAAGCGTTGCCACGACGATCAGGTAGCCTGCGGCCGAGAAGACTTCAATTGGACCGCCTTCGCTGAGGTAAAACTTCCGTATGTCTTCGGGAAAGAAAGCGAGCGGCAGGGCGATGAGAAAGACGAGCACCAGCAGGGCAAGGCCCATTTGGTTGAAATAGTGGCCTTTGCCGTAACCGGTCTTTCTTTCGCTCCACGCCATATCTGTCTCGCCCATCTGTCTGTGCCGACTCTCTATTGATCGTGATTTCACACAATTTGAAAGACTGGGCCATTGTCAAGTTGCCGCTGCGTATGCCGCCCTATGCCCGGCCGCTTGCCGTCGCTCTGACGGCATGACTGCGCAAGCGTGACGAGCCTGGTCCGGCCTAGCGCGGTGATGGCTGTCCTGTCCAGAAAGTGTCTTTGTAGCGACGACGACCCGTTCGCCCACGCCACCGATCGCCGCCATCCCCCTGCGGCGGTGTTAATCAATCGGCGCCCGCCGCCTGTTGCCTAAAGGCGCTGTTGGACGCTCTCACGATCCAACCAACGGAACTGTGACAGTTGTCGCATAATTGATCGGATATTGGTCGAAGTACGGGAACTCGATCACGAAAGCATATCTGGCCGTGAGATGCGCCATGCGGAAGCCGCCGCTGGGAGGGTCGATTGCTATCGTCACATCGACATCTTTCAATCCCAAACCCAGCAATTTTTCTGTGGCTATGGCCTCTATTTCGGCTTCGGTCAGCGAGTTCTTCAATTGCAGCGCACGTGAGGACGTTTCCAGCGTATAGCGAACGCTGGACATGGCATTCAGAGCCCAGCCGAATGCGAAGATACCGAACAAAAGCATTATCAGAAAAGGTGCGATCAGCGCGAATTCCAGCCCAGTCCCACCTGATGTATCACGGCTGAACGCTCTCGCGATCCGCTTAGCGGACACGGATCACCTCTTGATGGCCGATGTCGCGAGAAAGAGAAAACGCGCCAAAAATGAAGGGCGGGGACCAGGTCGCCGTCGCTTTTATTTCCACGAAGACCGAGGGAGCTTTCGTCCCCCCGTTGCACAGGCTCGATGCATCGACCACGGTGCTTCCGCACATGTATTTCCGGCCCAGTGTAACCTGTGCGCCTTCGGGATGGTTTTCCCAACTCGAAAGGGCAACGGCTTGGGTGGCCGCGTCGTCGGTTGCTCCCTCCATCACAAGATTTGCCGCCGTCTTGACGCTTGCGCGCATCGACAGCGAGCTTGATACGAAAGACCAGCCGTCAATGATGCCGAAAAGCACCAGGCAAAGGATCGGCACAATCAGGGCAAACTCCACCGCAGCAACACCCGAATCGTTGCGGAAAATCCGACCTGACCGCCGTTCCATGACGGTTACTCGACAAGCTGAACGGATTGCGCCGCCGGGATCTCTCGCATTCCGAGGCTGGTGCAATTCTGCTTTATGCTTGTAGCGCCGGACCACTCTATCGTATCGGCGACGACCTGTGTGCAACCACCTTGGCCCGAGAAATTGCCGAGATATTTAACCCCCTGCGTTGGAAAATACAGAGCACCGGTCAAAAGCGAATCCGCCGTGCCATTAAACGAGTTTGATCCCGCCAGGTTTGCTCTGTCGCCGTAAAACAGCACACCCGAATAGGTGCCTGACGTCGGTGCGCTAAGCTTGACGGTGGCCGTACCGTTCATGCTGACGCCGGAGCTGCCGGCCAGATAGATGATGACTCCGTCGCCGGAAATATTTGCGTTCGCGCTTGCTTTGAAATCGCCCCCCTCAACTACATATACCCCAGGCGAGAGCGTTACACTGCCGCTCAAGCTGAGCCCCTTGCAGTATGTTCCAGGTTGCAAGGTCGACTGATTGGCGTTTTGACAGGGGTTCGTGGCTGGTGGCGCCGGCAAGTCGGCAAAAGGATCCGCAGCGGGCAGCGCCTGGGTAAGCGGGTTCGCGCAAACGGTTTTTACAACGTTGCTCAATGAAACACCGCCTGCCGATATCAGGCAATCGGCCTCCAGATATGCCGACCCTTGAAGCTTGAGGGCGTCCGCGGCGATTGAATCCGACATGACGGAGCAGCCGGTCAGCTTGAGGTTCGAACTGCCGGAAAAAAGCGCCGCTCTCGAAGCGGAAGGATTGAGCGCCAGAACGCAGGCTTTTGACGCGTCCGTGATAAGAGCCACAGCCCTGGCCTGTGCGCCGACCGCGCTTTGGCTGAATATCGATGTGAAAAATCGATCGAGCGTCTGATAGACGACTACTTCAACGGCCTTTTTTGCGACATTCGGTCCGGACGATGGAGGCGTGAAGACCTCGATTGTGCCTGTCGATGGTCCCCAGCCGTTCGTGATCGCCGACAGTGTCGCGGCCGAGATAATCGTTGGCTTGTCGGATCCCGAAACTTTTTCCAAAGCGCCAGCATAGGCTGCCGCATCCGCCACCGCCTGTAACTTCAGGCTGCTGTAATACCAATAGGAAGTCTCGACACCGAGCCCCGCTCCGCCGACAACAATCGGCAAACACAGGGCAAAAATAATAGCAACGTTGCCGCTCTCGCTGGTTCGTCGCGGACAGCTGAAAAAACGCCTGAAGGTACCGGCACCCCATCCCATTTGCCTATTCAAGCAGCAAAGCATAAAGGAATGTCTAAGAATTTCACTCGATTTGTTAGCTGCGCTCCTCGATAACCGCCGACGCTGAACCAGCTTCTCCAGTCCCCCGGGGGCATGCGCAAGAAATTGCCGACGGCGGCCGGTTTCGTTGGCAAAAGGTTACCATTCCCTGCTATTCCCCCTTCAAATCAAAAGCAGTGGACTTGCGCATGACCAATGTCGCCCTGACCGGGCTTGCCAGCGATCTCGCCAAGCGCGCCGCGGAAGGCCGTCCGGTGCGCATCGGCGTCATCGGCTCCGGCGAGATGGGCACCGACCTGGTGACGCAAGGCATGCTGATGCCGGGCATTTCGGTGTGCGCCGTCTCGACCCGCCGCCCCCACAC
>NZ_RZSX01001060.1:0-1909 GCF_004023105.1 Mesorhizobium sp. M5C.F.Ca.IN.020.32.2.1
CGACCAATTGGCGCTGTCCCGCGCCACCGACACGATCGGCGCGGCCAGGCGCGGCATCGCGGTGGCGGCGCTCGCCGGCCACGCCAAGGCGGCGGATCCGGTGACGGCGTGGCTGGAGGCCGGCGGCGAGAGGGTCGGGCGCATCCGCGAGCGGCTGCAGGCGCTGACCGAGGGCGGCGACATCACCGTGTCGCGGCTGTCGGTGGCATCGGGGCTGATCAGCGACCTGACGGTGCTGTGAGAAGCCTTCCAAATCGCGCGCGATTGCCGGCAGGAACTGCGCTATAGAGCGAAGCGGTTCCCCGCTTCGGGGCACCGTTTCGTGGGAGGGGATATGGCCGAAATAGCAGTGCAGCGGACGTCGAGACGCGGCATCTGGGGGTGGATGCTGTTCGACTGGGCGGCGCAGCCGTTTTTCACGGTCATCACCACCTTTATCTTCGGACCCTATTTCGTCTCGCGCATGGCGAGCGATCCCGAAACTGGACAGGCGGCCTGGGGTTACGGCATCGCCGCGGCTGGATTTGCTATCGCCATTTTGTCGCCGGTCCTCGGCTCGATCGCCGACCAGACCGGCCCACGAAAGCCGTGGATCGCGCTCTTCGCCGCGATCAAGATCATCAGTCTTTGCCTTCTGTGGTTCGCTGCTCCCGGTTCGAACCTTTTCCTGGTCGTGCTGTTCTTCTCCCTGGCCTCGGTCGCGGCGGAATTCTCGACCGTCTTCAACGATTCGATGATGCCGCGTCTGGTGCCGAAGAGCGAAATCGGCCGAATCTCGAATATGGCATGGGGCCTTGGCTATCTCGGCGGCATGATCGCGCTGATCTTTGTCGTCGCCTTCATGGCCAGTTCGCCGGAAACCGGCAAGACGATCGTCGGCCTCGACCCGGTCCTCAGGCTCGACCCGAAACTCGGCGAGGACGCACGGGCGACCGGACCCCTGTCGGCGGCATGGTATTTCCTGTTCATCCTGCCAATGTTCTTTTTCACACCGGATGCGGCGAAGGGCATTCCCCTTGGCCCGGCGGTGCGCGAGGGGCTGTCGGAATTGAAATCGACGCTGGGCGAAATACGCAAGCGCAGCGGCATCTTCCGCTTTCTCGTCGCCCGCATGGTCTATCAGGATGGCGTCAATGCGTTGCTTGCCCTGGGCGGTGCCTTTGCGGCGGCGATGTTCCACTGGTCGATCACCGAGATCGGCCTGTTCGGCATCATCCTCAACGTCGTCGCCATCGTCGGCTGCCTGGTTGCCGCACGCCTCGACGTGGCGCTCGGCTCCAAGACCATAGTGATGATTTCGCTTGTCTTGCTCAGCATTGCCACGATCGGCATCGTCTCGACGGGGCCGGGTTACACGCTGTTCGGTGCCTGGATGATGCCCGGAGCCGATAGCGGCGGGTTGTTCGGTACACCCGCCGAAAAAGCCTACATCTTTTTCGGTCTGCTGATCGGGCTTGCCTTTGGGCCGGTGCAGGCATCGTCGCGCTCCTACATGGCGCGCAGCGTCACCGCTGCCGAATCGGGCCGCTATTTCGGCATCTATGCGCTGGCCGGACGGGCGACCAGTTTTGCTGCGCCATTCATGGTGGCCACGATCACCTTAGCCAGCGGCTCGTCGCGGCTAGGCATGGCGGCAATCGTGCTGTTCCTCGGCGTCGGCCTGGCGATCCTGGTCCGCACGCCTTATCCAGCGGACCAGCCGGCAGAGTGAACTGCTCTTCCAGTTCTCCCGTGGGAGAAGGGTGGATCGGCGCGATAGCGCCGAGACGGATGAGGGGTGCTGGAAGAAACGAGACGTGAAAACATCGAGGGATTTGAATCGTTTACGTCTTCATTGTGGCGATCCTGCCAACACCCCTCATCCGACCGAGCTTCGCTCGGCCTCCTTCTTCCGCAAGGGGAGAAGGAG
>NZ_RZSX01001061.1:0-1908 GCF_004023105.1 Mesorhizobium sp. M5C.F.Ca.IN.020.32.2.1
GTCCTGGAGGCCGCGCTCTACAAGGCAAACGGGACGAAGACAGGGCACCGTCGCAGCGTGGAGCCGGACTGGGCTTGCGTGGATCGACAGCCTGGCTGAGGTTAACGCGGCGATCGGCGAGTTGCTTGCCGATCTGAACGATCACCGCGTGCTACGCCGTGTCGGCTGCACGCGGCGATAACTGTTCGACGAGATCAACCGGCCCGCACGCAAGCCGCTGCCGGCTGAGCGTTACGGCTTTGCTGAAGGCGCATTCGGCGCGCCTAAGCTGTTCCGCAAGGGCGAGAGGATGGCCGCGACGAAGCGCTTCATGGCGGTGTAAGCACCGCCGTAGCCACGCTGACGAATCTCGCGCAGCCGCACGGCTTAGATCGGGACAGGCTGCGACCCGGTCACGCAGATAATCGAGATAGGGCACAAGCTCATTCGGCGCCCAACCAGTCGGGGAGGTCGGCAGTTCGATCCCGCGCTCGATGTATTTGCGGACCGCTTGGGGTCGCGGCCAGTGCGCCATCGCCGCCACGGACGGCCCCTGGCGGTGTAGATCCAGTAGCATCAGAAGTTCTCCAAGTTGGACCTCTAGCGCCGCTCCGATTCCGATCAGATCGAAACGGATCATCGACGCTGGTGCGAAAGCCGCCAGTTCCGGGACGCGCCCCGGAACTGGCGGCAATGGCGCCAACTAGGGAATTTTCGATGCCCACAATCCGGGACTATCCATCGCCCGATGACAAACGAGAATGACATGCTTGTACATCCCACCCTCGACCGGCTCAACGCCATCGGCTGACCGGAATGGCCAAGGCGTTCAATGAAATGGCCGCCAATGCCGAGGCCGAACAGCTATCGCATGGCGAATGGCTGGCGCTGTTGCTCGACTGGGAATGGAGCTGGCGCTACAATCGCAAGCTCGGCGCCCGCCTGCGCTTTGCCAAGCTGCGCCATCAGGTCGCCCCTAAGGATGTGGACTATCGTGGCGATCGCGGCCTCGATCGAGCCTTGTTCCTCAAGCTCATCGCGGGCGACTGGATCGATGCCCACGACAATTTGGCCATCTGCCGCCCATCAGGCGTCGGCAAGAGTTGGTTGGCCTGCGCGCTCGGGCGTAAGGCCTGCCGGGAGCCCGGTCCGTTCTCTATCAGCGTGTCCCACGCCTGTTCGCCAATCTGGCGCTCGCCAGATGCGATGGTCGCTACGCACGCCTGCAACGCACGCTCGCCCGCGTCCAATTGATGATCCTTGATGATTGGGGGCCTTGAACCCCTCGACGATCAGGCACGGCATGTCTCCTCGAAATCCTCGAGGATCGCTACGGCCGACGCTCCACCATCATTACCAGCCAACTGCCCGTGTCAGCAGACATGACGGCATCGGAAATCTGACTTATGCCGACGCCATCCTGGATCGCCTCGTCCACAACGATCATCGCATCGATCTGACAGGCGAAAGCCTGCGGCGAAAGCAGCCGCAAAAAGCTTGACACCTGACGCATAAGAAGAAGTGACAACAATCAACGCCAGCAGAGCCCTAGCCCAAGGGGCGAGATCATCTCGGAATCCGGGGGCGCAATCATATCGTAAGAAAGGGGCGGCTTCGTCGGAATAGGCAGAGCGCCGCCTCGACCATGGCGCGCGCCATCTTCGGCTTGGTCGCAAACTCGACCGTCTCCGGGATCGACGCCTTGGCACATCGCGCCCGATCGTTTGTCCAGCTCTCAGCGACGATCGACCAGCGCTTGGCCGTAGCGGCTCGCGTAAGCCAAGAACACGCCGATCTGGCTGTTCTCGATCCGCCCCGCCGTTCGCGCGACACCGGCGGAACGAGCGCGCCCTTCTTCACAAATCCCGTCTCGTCGACGATCGGGACGCCATCCTCATCGCCCAACGCCTCCACCACATAATCGCGAAC
>NZ_RZSX01001062.1:0-1908 GCF_004023105.1 Mesorhizobium sp. M5C.F.Ca.IN.020.32.2.1
GTCCCTGCTCACGCCATGGAAGCTCGTCGAGGGGCGCGCTTTCGATTATCTCTCGACCATTTCGCCGCCGCCCCCGCCCGATGACGGGCCGGTCATTGTCGCCATCGACGAGCCCTCGCTTGCCGAGATCGGCCCGCAATGGCCATGGCCGCGCGATCTTCACGGGCGGCTCGTCGAGGCTCTGCGCCGCGCTGGAGCGAAAGCCGTCGGGCTCGACATCATCTTTGCCGAGCCGTCGACGCCGGCCGCGGACGAAGCGTTGGTCAAGAGCCTTGGCCCGGACGTGGTTCTGGCCGGCGACGAGACATTCATCGAGACCGAGCAGGCCGCCCAGCATGTCCGGGTCGAGCCGCTGGCCATTTTCACCGCGACGGGCGCCGCAACCGGCATCGCCTCAATCGCGCCCGACGGCGACGGCATCCTGCGGCGCGTGCCGGGCTATGGCGACGGCTTTGCGGCAGAGCTTCTGAACGCCGCCGGCCGGCCGGCCACTGTACCGCGAAACGCGCTGCTGCAGGCCTTCGGCCCGTCTCGCACATATCCGACCGTCTCCTACTATCAGGCGCTCGATCCCGACAGTTTCCTGCCGGAGAATTTTTTCCGCGGCCGCATCGTCATGGTCGGGCTCAGCCTGCAGAACGCGCCGACGCTGTCGCAAGGCGGCGCCGACGTCCACGCCTCGCCGTTCACCATTCGCACCGGCACGCTCGTTTCCGGCGTCGAGATCCAGGCGACGGTCTTCGACAATCTGGCGCATCAGCTGTTCATCGCGCGCCCCCCGGCATGGGCGGCAATTCTCTCGATCCTGCTTGGCGCGGGCATTGGCGTTCTTGCCGTCTGGAAGTCGACCGGATGGAAGACCCTGGCCGGCGCTGTGGTTGCCGTGCTGGCGCTCCTCGGCGGCAGCTATATGGCGCTGCGCTACGGCCGTGTCTTTGTCGCGCCGCTGGCGCCAGCGCTTGCCTTTACTCTTGTCGCAAGCGCGCAGGCGGCGCGCGATTTCGCGGCGGAGCGGAAGCTTAGGCGCGGCATAACGCGCGCCTTCTCGCAATATCTGTCGCCGGCCCTGGTGGAACGCCTGGCGCGCGACCCGACGCAGCTTCGCCTTGGCGGCGAGGTCCGCACCCTGACCATTCTCTTTTGCGACATTCGCGGCTTCACCACCATCGCGGAGGCGATGAAGGGCGATCCCGAGCGGCTGACAACGCTGATCAACCAGCTGCTGACGCCGCTTTCCGACGTCGTGATGGCGCATGGCGGCACCATCGACAAATATATCGGCGACTGCCTGATGGCATTCTGGAACGCGCCGCTGGACGATCCAGACCACGCCATCCATGCGGTGGAGGCCAGCCTCGAAATGCTCGCCGCGCTAGATCGGCTGAACGCGCAATTGCAGGCGGAGGCCGAAACGCGCGGCGAAACGCCGATTGCGCTGCGCATCGGCATCGGCGTCAACACCGGGCAATGCGTCGTCGGCAATGTCGGATCGGAGCAGCGCTTCGACTATTCGGCGCTCGGCGATGCGGTCAATCTCGCATCGCGGCTGGAGGGCGCCTCGAAGGATCTCGGCGTTCCGCTGGTGATCGGCCGGGCGACCGCCGAACTGGTGTCAGACAGGATTCCGCTGACCCCGCTGCGCGAGATCACCGTAAAGGGGCGCGGCGAGTCTACCATGGTCTATGCCCGCGCGGCGGTAAGCGCACCGGTTTCGACAGCCGCAAGTTAGGCGGTTGTCCGTTCGCGTTCGAACAGGATTGTCGGCGACCCCTTGTAGCTCGTTCTGGTTATCTCGCGATAACGGCATTTCAGGGCGACGTTTACGGAGCCGGTATTGTCCGGATCGAAGATGCACGCAACGAACTGTTCGAGGATGATGCCGGCGAACTGCAAATTCGGCTCTACTGC
>NZ_RZSX01001063.1:0-1908 GCF_004023105.1 Mesorhizobium sp. M5C.F.Ca.IN.020.32.2.1
GTACTGGGCGACCGCTTCCTTCTCCTCGGCGATTTCCAGCGCCTTGATCGAGACCTGCAGCTTGCGGGTCTTCTTGTCGAAGGCGATGACGCGGGCGTCGACCTTCTGGCCGACCGTGAAGCGCTCTGGGCGCTGCTCGTCGCGGTCGCGGCTGAGGTCGGAGCGCTTGATGAAGGTCTCGATGCCGCTCTCGACGAGCCGCACTTCCAGACCGCCATCCTTGACGCCGGTCACCTCGCAGGTGACGACCGCGTTCTTGCGCAGTTCGCCTGAAGTCGCCGCCTCGCCGGCCGTGTCCTTGGCCAGCTGCTTGATGCCGAGCGAGATGCGCTCCTTGTCGATGTCGACGTCGAGCACCTGCGCCTTGACCATGTCGCCGCGATTGTACTCCTCGATCACCTGCTCGCCCGGACGGGTCCAGTCGAGGTCGGAAAGATGGACCATGCCGTCGACATCGCCTTCGAGGCCGATGAACAGGCCGAATTCGGTCTTGTTCTTGACCTCGCCCTCGACCTGGCTGCCGACCGGATGGCTGCTGGCGAAAGCCTGCCACGGGTTCTCGAGCGTCTGCTTGAGGCCGAGTGAAATGCGGCGCTTGGCCGGATCGACCTCGAGCACCACCACATCGACTTCCTGCGTCGTCGACAGGATCTTGCCGGGATGGACGTTCTTCTTCGTCCACGACATTTCCGAAACGTGGATGAGGCCCTCGATGCCCGGCTCCAGCTCGACGAATGCGCCGTAGTCGGTGATGTTGGTGACGGTGCCCTTGATCTTCTTGCCTATCGGGAATTTCGTTCCGATCTCGGACCACGGATCGCTCTCGAGCTGCTTCATGCCGAGCGAGATGCGGTGGGTTTCCTGGTTGATGCGGATGATCTGCACCTTGACCGTCTGGCCGATGTTGAGGATTTCGGTCGGATGGTTGACGCGGCGCCATGCCATGTCGGTGACATGCAGCAGGCCGTCGATGCCGCCGAGGTCGACGAACGCACCATAATCGGTGATGTTCTTGACGACGCCTTCGACCACCTGGCCTTCTTCGAGGTTCTGCACGATTTCCGAACGCTGTTCGGCGCGGCTTTCCTCGAGCACGGTACGGCGCGACACCACGATGTTGCCGCGGCGGCGATCCATCTTGAGGATCTCGAAAGGCTGCGGATTGTGCATCAGCGGCGAGACGTCGCGAATCGGGCGGATGTCGACCTGGCTGCGCGGCAGGAAGGCCACGGCGCCGTCGAGATCGACGGTGAAGCCGCCCTTGACCTGGTTGAAGATCACGCCTTCGACGCGCTCACCCTTGGTGAACTTCTCTTCGAGACGGACCCAGCTCTCTTCGCGGCGGGCCTTTTCACGGGAAAGCATCGCTTCGCCAAGCGCGTTCTCGATGCGCTCGACATAGACCTCGACCGAGTCCCCGACCTTGAGCGTCGAGTCCTTGCCCTTGACGCCGAATTCCTTCAGCGGCACGCGGCCTTCGACCTTGAGGCCGACATCGATGATGGCCATGTCCTTTTCGATCGCGGTGATCGTGCCCTTGACGACTTGGCCTTCGCCGGAATGGCCGGCGGAAAATGATTCTTCGAGCAGGCTCGCGAAATCATCGCGAGTAGGGTTTGCAACTGACATAGTTTCTCCTGGAATGCCCCGCATCTCAAGCGGGACGGGCGCCGTGGGTTAGCGTTGCGTTGGCCTGCCGGCGTTCCGGGCTTCAGAAAAGCCCTTGGCCGCCTAAGCGGCAATTCCGGCGCATGAAAAATGCTGGCAGGCTGGTTCGTGCACCCGATATAGGTTTCTTTTCGCCGCCGACAATCGGCAGCGGGAGCAAAACCCAGCTCAGGCTTTGTTTCTCTTGGCCAGAACGTCGTCGATGATCGCCCTAGCCGCCAGGAACGCGGCTTCTATAGC
>NZ_RZSX01001064.1:0-1907 GCF_004023105.1 Mesorhizobium sp. M5C.F.Ca.IN.020.32.2.1
TATCTAATGTGCGCGCGATAACGGCATGGCCACCGATCCTCTGGTATTGCTTCGGGCCGTCGGCCTGACCGGCGCGCGCGCCGCGGCCGGCGGCGACGATAACCACGGCAACCCTAGAGGCCGTAGCCAAAGCTGGCATTTCGCTTGCATCTGTCATGCCGAGACGCTTAGCGCATCATCTTCGAAAAGTGGAATCGCTTTTCGGAAGAGATCATGCGCAGATGCAAACTGCCAAAGGGTCCTTTCCTAAGGACGTACGCCGCTTAGGGCGCGGGTATGGGCCGAAGTCCAGCATTTTTCCCAAATGCGCCTTGATGTGACGTCATTGCGCGTTGCATATTCTTGCCGTTCTGGCTAGAGATTGTGCAGCAACTAAAGATGCTTGGTTTTTGTGCATGTTTGACCTCACCAAGTTGGCTTCGCCGCTGCACGTGGGCAGTGTGAGAATCCGCAATCGCGCTTTTCTCGCGCCGATGTCGGGCATAACCGATGAGCCGTTCCGGCAGCGTGCGTATGCGCATGGCGCCGGATTGGTCGTGTCGGAGATGGTGGCGAGCGGCGAGCTTGCCAGGGGCAGGGCCGGTTGTGGCCTTCGCATCCGCCATTCCGGGCTGCCTGTGCACATGGTTCAGCTTGCCGGCCATGAGGCGGCACATATGGCCGAGGGCGCTCGAATCGCCGCCGGCGAGGGCGCCGACATCATCGACATCAACATGGGCTGCCCGGCCAAGAAGGTGACGGGCGGCTATGCCGGTTCGGCGCTGATGCGCGATCTCGATCACGCTTTGTCGTTGATTGAGGCGGTGGTCGGCGCCGTCGAGGTGCCGGTCACGGTCAAAATGCGGCTCGGCTGGGACGAAAGCGCGCTCAACGCGCCCCTGCTGGCGCGCCGCGCCGAGCAGGCGGGCGTCCAGATGGTGACGGTGCATGGCCGCACGCGCTGCCAGTTCTACCAGGGCAAGGCCGACTGGCGCGCCATCGCACGAACAAAACAGGCCGTGTCGATCCCGGTCGTTGCCAATGGCGATGTCGGATCGCCGGCGGAGGCGGCAATGATCCTCGACCAGTCGGGCGCCGACGCGGTGATGATCGGCCGCGCGCATTATGGCGCGCCCTGGACGGCAGGCAGCATCGCGGCAGCCGCGGCAAAAGATGCGGCGCCCGGCGTGCCCGAAAGTCCGCAAGCGCTGGCCGACTACATCGTTGCCCACTACGAGGACATGCTAACGCTCTACGGCATCGAAAGCGGCGTGCGCCAGGCGCGCAAGCATCTTGGCTGGTATCTCGACCGCCACGCTGTTGGCGTCGTTGATGAGCAGCGAAAGGCGATCCTCACCTCCTTCGAGCCCGTCCGCGTCGTTGCCGCGTTCCGCGAGGTGTTTTCACGCTCTGCCGAGGCGATGAACCTGCGGAGCGCAGCATGAACGCCACCGTTGCACAGAGCCTGGATATGGCGGACGCCGCCCACATTGTGCTCAACACCATCCGCCGCCCAGTGATCATGGTCGATGCGGACGGGTTCATCACCTTCGCCAATGCCGATGCCGAGGATTTCTTCCGCTCGAGCGCGACCATGCTCGCCCGCAATACACTACCCAAGCTCATTCCCTTCGGCAGTCCGCTGCTGACGCTTGTCGACCAGGTGCGCGAGCGCCGGGCACCCGTCAACGAATACCGGGTCGACGTATCGTCGCCGCGCCTCGGCATCGAGAAGGTCGTCGATCTCTATGTCGCGCCGGTGTCGGAATTCCCGGGCTCCGTCGTGGTGATGTTCCAGGAGCGATCGATGGCCGACAAGATCGACCGGCAGATGACGCACCGCGGTGCGGCACGCTCGGTAACCGGCCTTGCCGCGATGCTCGCCCACGAGATCAAGAACCCGCTATCCGGCATCCGGGGTGCTGCCC
>NZ_RZSX01001065.1:0-1902 GCF_004023105.1 Mesorhizobium sp. M5C.F.Ca.IN.020.32.2.1
GGGCTACGGCTCCGATCTGCTTGGCCAGATGCATAGGCACCAATCAGAGGAATTTCTTCTGCGCGGCCGCGTTCTCAAGCCTCGGGACGTGATCCGATCCGCGACGGTGGATGCTGCCCGCGTGCTCAACATGGAAGGCCTCATCGGCACCATCGCGCCTGGCGCTCACGCAGATCTCATCGCCGTCTACGGCAATCCGTTGAAGGACCTCGCGATTTTGTCCGATCCCGCCCGGCTTCGAAAGATCATCAAGGGCGGGTGAGTGGTGAAGAATGAATAACCAGACGCAGGTAATCCGTTGCCATTCAGGGGAATTACGCAACACATATACAGGCAGGAGCACAACAGAACGTATTGAGCAGCTACCGATGGTTCCGAAGGCATGACGCTGCGATTGCCGCCTTCGTGCTGCCGGTGCTCAAAACTCTCAATCGTCCCTGACCAGCCTTGAAATCTCGGCGCTAATATCGGCTCCTTCGTAGGGCAATGCCTGAGGACGTTTCTCGCACGCCTAGCCGTCATAATACACGCGCTCATTTGATTGCGTGGCATCGGTGGAGAGCGCTGTCACAAACGGCTGGACGACATTCCTCATATCGCGCCGGCGGAGCCTGTTTTCACCAAAGTCGAACTCGCGGGTGACGCCTACGGCCCCTGCCAAGTTAATCCCATTTGAGATCGAATGCGGTGGGCGTGCCGCTCCTAGCAGCGCCGTTTTTCCCATTGACGTGAAAACATCAGAACAAAGTACCTTATGTCTACAGATTTCGTAGAATATCGTTTGGTTTCGGTGGTGGCCTATGGCGCATGTGTGGGAGATAGATGACTTGGCACGATTATCGGTTCTTGGAATATCCGGCGGTGTAAGCAACCCGTCCCGCACCACGGCGGTCGTCAATGCGCTGGTCAAGGCGGTCGCGTTGCGCCTGCTTGCCGACACCGGTCTGATTGAGATCACGGAGGCAGCACCGTCGCTTTTCGCCGGACTATCCCGCGGCGCACTTGGCGCATCTGGAGAAGCGATTATCCAGCGTGTCGAGAAGGCCGATTTGCTCGTGGTCGGAACGCCTGTCTATAGGGCTTCCTACACTGGCGCTCTCAAGCACCTGTTCGACCTGGTCGACTATCGCGCGTTGACGGGCAAGACCGTGCTTCTCGCGGCGACCGGCGGGAGCCCATACCATGGCCTGGTGCTCGAACATCAGCTCCGGCCATTGTTCGGCTTTTTTGGCTCTGTCACCGTCCCTACGGGCGTCTACGGCACGCCCGACGATTTCGTCGATGGCGAAATCGTCGGCGCAGCCATCATCGAGCGTATTGCAAGGGCCGCTACCGACGCGGTCTCCTTGCTCAACTCAAGTCACGCAAATGCCGCCGTCGCCACCCGCGTCGGCTGAGCCAATCAACAGGGGAAACGACGACATGAGTTCGCATTCCGACGCCATCAAATTCGCCTACTGGGTCCCGAACGTCTCCGGCGGCCTGGTCATCTCCAACATCGAGCAGCGGACGGGTTGGGATATCGACTACAACCGCAAGCTCGCCCAGATTGCCGAGGCCAACGGGTTCGACTATGCGCTGAGCCAGATCCGTTTCACAGCCGGCTATGGGGCCGACAACCAGCACGAATCAGTCTCGTTCAGCCATGCCTTGCTTGCCGCGACCACAACGCTGAAGGTCATCGCAGCGATCCTGCCCGGTCCGTGGAACCCTGCGCTGGCGGCCAAGCAGATCGCTACCATCAACCACCTGACCAATGGCCGCGTCTCCGTCAATGTCGTCAGCGGCTGGTTCCGAGGCGAGTTCGCCGCGATTGGCGAACTCTGGCTCGATCATGACGAGCGCTATCGCCGGTCGGAGGAATTTATCCGAGCGTTGCGCGGCATCTGGACGGAAGACAGC
>NZ_RZSX01001066.1:0-1899 GCF_004023105.1 Mesorhizobium sp. M5C.F.Ca.IN.020.32.2.1
GAGCGGCAGTGATGCAACCCGGCGCGTGCATGTGCTGGTGAAGCCGACGCGTACGGAGATCATGACAAACCTGGTCATCACCACTGACCGCCGCACCTACATGATTGAGCTGCGAGCCGGCGAAAAGCCGTATATGCCGTCAGTGGCATGGGCCTATCCCCAGGTCACATCCCACCAGTCGCGCATTCCGGCAACTCCGATCATCCCGGCCCGGGCGGCGCGCAACCATCGCTACGCGCTGACCGGCGACAGGCCGCCCTGGCGACCCGTGTCGGTCTATGACGATGGGCGGCGCGTCTATGTCGAGTTCACGCGCGGCATCGTGCAGGGCGAGATGCCTCCGATCTTCGTCATCGGCTCGGACGGCCAGCCCGAGATCGTCAACAGCCGCATCCACCAAAACATCATGATCGTCGACCGTCTGTTCGGCGCCGCTGAGTTGCGGCTCGGTAGCGGCAAGCGCCAGCAGACGGTCCGGATCGTGCGGACCGACGGGAGGCCATCGTCATGAGCAAGACCGGCGCTGGAACGGAATCTGACCTGCCGTCCTCGACACGAGAGACCGCGAATGCCATGCGGCTGCGGCCCGAGCCGCCGCGAGTCACGCGCATCTCTCGTCGCGTGCTGGCCGGTGTTGGCCTGTTTGCCGGACTTGGCATCGGCTGCGCGTTGATCTACGCGCTGCAAAACGCTGATCGACAGCCGGGCCAGGAGGAGCTCTTCACAACCGACCGCAGGCAGACCGCCGACGGCTTGCAGGGCCTTCCTTCGGACTATAGCGGCATTCCACAACTCGGCCCGCCGCTGCCTGGCGATCTTGGTGGTCCCATCGTGCGCGCTCGCGAGAAAGGCCGTGACGTACCCGCCGACGTCGTACCGGTGCCTCAGCCGGACGCTGAAGAGCAGCGCCGCCTCGCGGAAATGGAAGCCGCGCGAACCAGCGAGGTCTTTTTCCAAACCAATGCTCGCGCACCATCCGGTTTGCCGAGCTTCCAGCCCACGCTTGGGGGCTCGGAATTGTCCGGTTCCGGCGCCCAAGACCGGAAGCTTGCCTTCCTCAATGCGCCGGTCGATCGACGTACAGTAGCGCCAGACCGGGTGGCTGCGCCTGCTTCGCCATTTGTCCTTCAGGCCGGGTCAGTGATCCCGGCCGCCCTCACCACCGGCATCCGCTCCGACCTTCCCGGGCAGATCACGGCGCACGTTACCCAGCATGTTTATGACAGCCCGACCGGCAGCCTGCTCCTGGTTCCGCAGGGAACGAGGCTGATCGGCGAATACGACAATGCCGTAGCCTTCGGCCAGCGGCGCGTCCTGCTGGTCTGGAGTCGTCTCATATTCCCCAATGGCCGCTCGATCGTTCTCGAGCGTCAACCTGGCGCCGATACCCAAGGATACGCCGGACTCGAGGATGGCGTCGATTATCATTGGTGGGACTTGATGAAGGCCGCGGGCCTGTCGACACTGCTCGCCGTCGGCGCGGAGACGACGATGGATGACGAAGACCGGCTCATCCACGCGATCCGCAGCGGCACGCAGGACACCATCAACGACGCCGGCCAGCAGATCGTTCAACGCCAGTTGCAGGTCGCACCGACACTGACCATCCGGCCAGGATTCCCTGTGAGAGTAATCGTCGCCCGCGACCTCGTCCTCGAGCCTTATGGAGCGGCGCAATGATAAAGCTAAAGCTCGGCGCTATTCCCGACGACAAGCCCGTCAAGGTCACAGTCGAGCTCCCGGCTGCATTGCATCGCGACCTGGTCAGCTACGCGGATTATCTGAACGGTCAACATGTCTCTGTCGCATTTTCTACAGGAGACGGCGCATGGCGAACCTGAAACTTGGCCCGTTACCAAAGCTCGGGACAGCGCGCATGACGATCACACTCCCCGAGCC
>NZ_RZSX01001067.1:0-1892 GCF_004023105.1 Mesorhizobium sp. M5C.F.Ca.IN.020.32.2.1
CCCCAAAAGCGTCGCCGGTTTATGTAAAGCCGCATGAGTGACCTGACTTCACGCCTCAGCGGCTGGATGGATTTCGCCAACCCGACGCGGTTTGTCTGGTTGGCCGACAAGGTGGTGCCGTGGCTGGCGACCATCGCCGCACTCATCTTGGCCGCCGGGCTCTATATGAGCTTCGCTGCGCCGGAGGATTTCCAGCAAGGCATCACCGTGCGCATCATGTATATCCATGTGCCCTTCGCCTGGCTGGCCCTGATGTGTTTCACGCTGATGGCGGTTTTCGCGTTGGGCACGCTGGTATGGCGCCATCCGCTGGCCGATGTCGCGCTGAAATCGGCGGCACCCATCGGCGCCGTCTTTACAGCACTCGCGCTGATCACCGGCTCGATCTGGGGCAAGCCGATGTGGGGCACCTGGTGGGTGTGGGACGCGCGGCTGACCTCGGTGTTCGTGCTGTTTCTGATGTATCTCGGCATCATCGCGCTGACGCGGGCACTCGACGATGCGGCGCGCGCCGCCTGGGCCGCCGCAATCATCACCCTGGTCGGCTTCATAAACATCCCGATCATCAAGTTCTCGGTCGACTGGTGGAACACGCTGCATCAGCCGGCTTCGGTGTTCCGCATGGGTGGCTCGACCATTGACCCCTCTATGCTGAGGCCGTTGCTGGTGATGGCTCTAGGCTTTACCGTGCTGTTCTTCGCGTTGCATCTGATGGCGATGCGCACGGAAATTCGCCGCCGCCGCGTCATCTCCATGCGCCGAGTCGCGGCGAGGCAGGCAGACAAGCCCGGCTAGGTGGCACCCTGACTACCGGTCATTGGTCCTTCATTCGAATGCGCCCGACACGATGAGGCGCAAGTAAAACGTTGCAACGTTGCAACAGCGATTTCCGGAGGTCGACCCCGCCCTGGTTTTCACGTTGACAGCTCAGCCATGCACTGGACGTTATGCCTGCACTGGACGTGATATTTGCCTGTTAATTGTCGTGGGGGATTTGTCGATGAAAGTGCGCTTGCTGGCTGGCGTGTCCGCAATGGCCCTGATGCTTGGCTGGAATTCGGCCAATGCGACCGAGGCGGCGGTCGAAATTCCGGCGGCCCAGGATCTCTGGTATGTCACACTGTTTGGTGGCGCCAGCTTCCCGAATCGCGTGAAAACACATGCCGATTACTACAACAACGACTTTTCGATGGACTTCGACACCGGCTTCGTGATCGGCGGCGTCGTCGGTAGGCGGCTCAACGGTGTGTTTCGCGTCGAAGGCGAACTGTCTTATGCGCGCTACAAGGCGAGTTCGTATCTGGAAGGTGGGCATCCCTGGTTTCCGGCTGACGGCGATTTGTCCGCTACCTATCTGCTCGCCAACGTCTGGGCCGATGTTGCCCATTTTGGAGATGCCAAGCTCTACGTCGGTGGCGGCATCGGCGCCGCCCATGTGACCGCCGACACAACTTGGGGTGGTCACGCCTATGGATACGGATCTGGTGGGTGGGGTTTCGCCGGCCAGGCGGGAGCCGGCGTCACCTACGCGCTTGCGCAGAATATCGACCTCGATTTCGGCTACAGGTTCAAGGCCGTCTCCAGCGTCGACTTCGATTCCTCCCGCGAAGGCGATGCTGTATTCTCGAACGGCAAGTTGAATTCCCACAATCTGCAGCTTGGCGTTACGTTCAAATTCTGATTGCTTCGAATTCCTGTTGGTTCAGGCTGACTGCCGTCGCACGCGGCGATTGGGGGTGAAGCATGCCACTCTTGCCACGCCGGCAGCCCGTCGGTCTACCGGCCATGGCGCAGGATTTTCTCCCGACCGCTGGCGAGCCGGCGCTGGAGACGTTGCAGCGCGGCATCGACCTGCAGCGCCGCAAGCGCTTTCGCGAAGCCGAGTTCTGCTA
>NZ_RZSX01001068.1:0-1892 GCF_004023105.1 Mesorhizobium sp. M5C.F.Ca.IN.020.32.2.1
GTTGACGAAAATCAGCCCGACGATCGTCAACACCAATGAGAAGAACGTCAACGCGCGAATCTCATCCTCTGGCATTTCCCAGCGCAAGCCGAGAAGAAAAATGCCCGTAACGAGCACGAAAGCCAGAAGGCCCTGCACAAGGCTCCACGCGATCAACGGACGTGAGAAGAGCGCCGCCTCCGGATCCCGCGGAGGACGTTTCATTATGTCGTCCTCCTCGTTTTCCGCTTCAAAAACCAGTGAGCAGACCGGGTCGATCACCATCTCCAGAAAGGCAATGTGAATTGGCCCGAACAGGATTGGCAGTCCAAACAGCAATGGAAGTAGGGCCAAGCCGGCAATCGGCACGTGCACTGCAAGGATGAAACCCATCGCTTTGCGCAAATTGTCATAGATGCGACGGCCCAACCGTATGGCCTTTACGATCGATCCGAAGTCGTCGTCGAGAAGCACAATGGAAGATGCCTCGCGGGCGACGTCGGTGCCGCGGCCTCCCATGGCAATGCCGATGTTGGCCGCTTTCAGCGAGGGGGCATCGTTGACGCCGTCTCCCGTCATGGCGACGATCCCGCCATTGGCCTTCAAGGCCCTGACGATCGCCAGTTTCTGCTCAGGCATGATCCGCGCGAACACGGTTGCGGTTTTCACGCGCGCCGAAAGGGCAGCCTCGTCCAGTGTCTTGAGTATTTCACCGGTGACGACATCTTCGAAGTCGAGCCCAGCTTCGCCGGCAATTGCTCTTGCCGTCGCCGGGTAGTCTCCGGTGATCATGATCACTTTAATCCCGGCGGCGCGGCAATCACTCACGGCATCCGGAACGCCTGGTCGCAGAGGATCAGCTAGCCCGACGAGGCCGATGAATTCGAAATCGAAACCAGTCTGCTTGTCTGGCAGTTGATCGCCGGCATGACTGGCACGTGCAACGCCCAAGACGCGGAGTCCTTCGGTTGCCATGGCGTTCACGGAAACCTTGACCGAAGCGACACGATCCGCACTCAGACGACAAAGTGCCGCGATGGCCTCCGGCGAGCCCTTGGCGGCGACCAGGCAATTGTCACCGGCAAGCGCCGACCACCACACATTCGACATGGCAAGCAAGTCGGGACGCAGCCCATAGGTGCGGACCAGTTTCCGATCAGGGCTGTTCAACTGTTCCCGCCCAAGCCCCCGCTCCTTGGCAAGGTTGTGAAATGCCTTTTCCATCGGATCAAAAGGAATCTCGGCACTGGCGAGCACGCCGAGCTCGACCAGTTCGCCGAATGCCGCCGGCATCGCTCCGTTCGCGCCGTCTGGCAAACGGAGCAGTTTGCCGTCCGGCGTTCTCAGTTCTGTTATTGTCATGCGGTTCTCGGTCAGCGTTCCGGTCTTGTCCGTGCAGAGAACCGTTGCCGAGCCAAGCGTTTCAATTGCTGCCGCGCGACGGGTGAGCACGCGTGCCTGCGAGATGCGCCAGGCGCCCATGGCCATGAAAATCGTCAACACCATGGGAAACTCTTCCGGCAGCATCGACATGCCGAGCGCAATGCCTGCCAGCACCGCATCAAGCCATCCCCCGCGCAAAACGCCATAAAGCATGACCGCGAGGACACTGACCGCGCCGCCGACGAGTGCGAATATGCCGACAAGGCGTTTTGTTTGTCGCTGCAAGCGGGGTGCTTCGGTCTCCATCGAACTGAGCGATTGCCCGATCGCACCGATTTGGCTGCGCGGCCCGGTCGCCAGAACTTCGCCGACGCCTGAACCGCGAACAACGAGTGATCCGGAAAAGGCGAAAGGCAGGTCGTCTCCACCTGGACGGCGCTCGGCTGGCAGCTGGCCATCTTTGCCTGCAATCTTGCGCACCGGGACGGATTCGCCCGTCAGGAAAGACTCATCGGTCTGGAGGTCTGCAC
>NZ_RZSX01001069.1:0-1889 GCF_004023105.1 Mesorhizobium sp. M5C.F.Ca.IN.020.32.2.1
GGGGTAGGAGGCGCCGTCGACCGCCTTGTGGAACTCCGCCCAGCGTGCCACGCCAATCAACGTGGTATCCGCCAGCGTCAGGCGATCGCCGACCAGAAAGTCCGTGTCGACGATCATCGCCTCAAGCCGGTCATGGCGTTCGGCAACGGCCTTGCGGCCAAACTCGCGCAAGGTCGCCAGCAGGACCGGCTCGGCCGATTCCATTTCATATGCAGCCCAGAGCGGGGTGAAAGCGGCGGTGAAACCGGTGTTCACGAAAGCCATCAGCTGATGCATCCGGTCGGCTTCCGGCGAGCGAGGATCGAAGCTGATGCGACGTTGCGTGTCGCGGGCTTCGAGCCAAGCGGCAATCGCCATGGTCTCGGTGAGCACTCTGCCTTCGTCCGTGATCAACACCGGCGTTTCCTGACGGCCGTTGATGCTGGCATAGGCGTCGTTCTTCATTTCGGTGAGCATGTCGACGCGACACAGGCGGTAAGGCTGTCCGAGGCGTTCAAAAGCAGCGACAAGCCCCATCGAACTTCCCGCCGGGACGCCGTAAAGGAGGATAGGTTCCATTTCTTTGTCTCTTCCATGTTAGGGATCACGCTGCGCAGCGAAGCTTGACCCTAAACGCTGGTCGTCCCATGTAAATTACGCACTATTCTGTAACCAGGGACCCGCCATGAAAGATGTCGTCTCACGCTGCCCGATCGAAGAGACCATGCGCGTGCTCAGCGGTCGCTGGCCCACCTTGCTGCTCTACTATCTCAAGGACGGGACCAAGCGCTTCAGCGATCTGAGGCGTGACAACCCGACCGTGTCGCACCGCATTCTGGCGCTGGAACTGCGCAAGCTGGAAGAAGCCGGGATTGTGCGGCGAACTGCGCATGCCGGCTATCCGCTACGCGTCGACTATGACCTCACGGCGCCCGGCCTCAAGCTTGTGCCGCTCATCGACGCCCTGGGCGACTGGTGGGAAGATACCGAGGACGATCGGGCCGGCCAGATTTCATCGACGCCGGAAACCAGGCTCGTCAAGGCGGCGTGACCAGTGGTGAAAACCTGATGCCTGCTACCCGAGGCTGGACACCGCTTTGCGTGGGATTTGCCGTCCGGGCCTAATGCCGCAATGCCGGGTAGCGCCAGAAGCCGTTATTGCCGAGCAGATACTCTAACGTCGCGTTCTGGGCCGCAAGCGGACCTGCGGCTTCGAGGCTCGGAATGTCAGAAGCGGACATTTTGGTGCCCTGCGTGCATCGACGTGAACTGACCCCTCTCGGACCTTCCCTAAATGCAAGATGACGAGCAGGTATTCTGACCCCCAACCCTACCCTTGACAGCCAAGGGCAATATGCGCCAGCTGCGTCTTCGGTCGTTACAAGCCGTTGACGCGATATGAATCAGCGTTGTTGGGCGGTAGCCTAAGGATTGAAGCCGATATGCGCTTCGCTGAAATGCCTAATGCGACTCCTCATGATCTTCCGGCCCCGTCGAGCGACACTGCCAAAGCCGGTGACGCCGAGGTGATGAGGGCAGGCTAGATCAGTGCAGCAGATCCGCCCGGCGACTTTTCTTTTTGCGGCACGAGCCCTGCGCGACATGGGCGACGGCTTCGTGGCAATTCTGTTGCCGGTCTATCTCTTGGCATTAGGCTTCGCGCCTCTGCAGGTCGGCATCATAGCAACCGCATCGCTGCTCGGTTCAGCGCTCATGACCATCGCCGCCGGACTCCTTGGTGCCCGACACGATCACCGCCAACTCCTGCTTGCCGCCGCCAGTCTGATGGTCGCCACAGGTCTGGCCCTTGCTGTGGTCCACGACTACGCGCTGCTTTTGGTGATCGCCTTCGCAGGCACCATCAACCCGTCGGCCGGCAGCGTCAGCGTATTCGTGCCTTTAGAGCATGC
>NZ_RZSX01000106.1:0-10871 GCF_004023105.1 Mesorhizobium sp. M5C.F.Ca.IN.020.32.2.1
CGGGAAAGCGGCGAGGAAGCGGTCATCGCGCTCGGGCAAGGTTCGGCCGCATGGTGGGAGGCAGCCCTGCCCGGTCTCGTTGCCTTCAATGGCACGCTTGTCGCGGCGCCGCCACGCGACGCCGCCGAGCTCCGGCGCTTCGCCACGCGCACGAGGGGCTATTCGAATCTCTCGGGCGACGAGATCACGGCAATCGAGCCAGACCTGGCCGGGCGCTTCCGCGCCGGGCTGCTCTTCGCCGAGGAAGCCCATCTCGACCCGCGCCAGGCGCTCAAGGGACTCCATGCAAAGCTTGCGACAATGGGCGTGCGGTTCCGCTTCGGCTGCACGGAGCCGCCACAGAACGTGCGATTCGACCGGGTCGTCGATTGCACGGGAATGGCGGCGCGCCAGCACCTCCCGGACCTGCGTGGCGTGCGCGGCGAGATGCTTTATCTCGAGACGCGGGAGGTGTCGCTTGCCCGTCCCGTCTGGCTCATCCACCCGCGCTTTCCGGTCTATGTGATCCCGCGCGGCGGCGGTCGCTTCATGGTCGGCGCGACCATGATCGAAAGCGCCGACAGCGGGCCGGTCACGGCGCGCTCCCTAATGGAGCTGCTCAATGCGGCTTACGCGCTCCATCCGGCCTTCGGCGAGGCGCGCGTCGTCGAGTGTTCGGCCGGTGTGCGGCCGGCGTTTCCCGACAATCTGCCGAGGGTGGTGGAGAAGGACGACACGATCTTCATGAATGGCTTTTTCCGCCACGGTTTCCTGATGGCGCCGGCCTTCGCGCGCAAGGCGGCCGACATCGTCTTCGCCAATCATCCCGCAAAGGACGAACCCCATGAGACTTGTCGTCAACGGGCAACCGCTTGAAGCGGAAGCCAAGACGCTGGCCGCGCTGCTGGCCGAGCTCGGCTACCAGGGAAACTGGTACGCCACCGCTCTGAACAGCGAGTTCGTGGCGGGCGCGGACCGCAAGAAAACGCGGCTCTCGAACGGCGACCGCGTCGAGATCCTGACCCCGCGGCAGGGAGGCTGAACAAATGCCTTTCACCGTCTATGGGATAGAGCTATCCTCGCGCCTCCTGCTCGGCACGGCGCAATATCCCTCCCCCGCGGTTCTCGCCATGGCGGTTCGGACGTCGGGCGCGGCGGTCGTCACGGTCTCGCTCAGGCGCGAGAGCGCTGACGGCGATTGCGGCGGCCAGTTCTGGTCGCTCATCCGCGAGCTCGGCGTACACGTGCTTCCCAACACCGCCGGCTGCCACTCCGCAAAGGAAGCGGTGACAACCGCGAAAATGGCGCGCGAGGTGTTCGGCACGAACTGGATCAAGCTCGAGGTGATCGGTAATCACGACACGCTGCAGCCGGACGTCTTCGGCCTGGTCGAGGCCGCGCGCGTGCTCGTCGAAGACGGCTTTGCCGTCTTCCCTTATACGACGGAGGACCTCGTGGTGGCCGAGCGCCTGATCGACGCCGGCTGCGAGGTGATCATGCCCTGGTGCGCGCCGATCGGCTCGGCCAGGGGGCCGGTCCACATCGACGCCTTGCGGGCATTGCGCGCCCATTTCCCCGACACACCGCTGATCATCGATGCCGGGCTCGGCCGCCCTTCGCATGCCGCGGCGGTGATGGAACTCGGCTATGATGCCGTGCTTCTCAATACGGCAATAGCCAAGGCGGGCGATCCGGTCGCCATGGCAGCTGCCTTCGCGAAGGCCGTAGAGGCGGGCCGCCAGGCGTATCGCGCCGGGCTGCTCGAGCCGCGCGACATGGCGGTACCCTCGACGCCCGTCATCGGCCAGGCGGTCTTCTCGTGAGGCTCGACCCCTTCTACCTGATCGTCGACAGCGCAGCGTGGATCGACAGGCTCGTGCCGCTCGGCGTGAAGCTCGTGCAGCTTCGCATCAAGGACAAGGACGACGCCACCCTTCGCGCCGAAATCCGCCAGGCCAGGGCGACCTGCGCGCGCCACGGCTGCCAGCTCATCGTCAATGATTACTGGCGGCTCGCCATCGAGGAAGGCTGCGACTTCATTCATCTCGGCCAGGAGGATCTGGCTACCGCGGACGTCAGAACAATCCGGCGGGCCGGGCTGAAGCTGGGCTTGAGCACGCATGACCACCTCGAGCTCGAAACGGCGCTGTTCGCGGAGCCCGATTACGTCGCGCTCGGCCCGATTTACCCGACCGTGCTGAAGACCATGAAATGGGCGCCGCAAGGCCTCGAGTGCATCGCCGAATGGAAGAAGCGCGTCGCGCCCCTGCCGCTTGTCGCCATTGGCGGACTCAACCCGGAGCGCCTTGCCGGCGTGTTCGGGCATGGCGCGGACAGTGCCGCTGTCGTGACCGACATCCTGCGCAATGCCGATCCGGAAGCGCGCACGCGTGAATGGCTCGAGGCAACAGCGCCATGGCGATAGATCGCGAGACTTGCGTGCTGGTCGTCGCGGGGACCGACTCGAGCGGCGGCGCCGGCGTGACGCGCGATGTCGAGACGATCGCGGCACTGGGTCTGAGCTCGTGCGTCGCCGTGACGGCGGTGACCGCCCAGACGCATCATTCGGTCGACTGGATCGAGCATATGCCGCCCCGCTTCATCGCAGCCCAGATCCGGGCCGCGATTGCGGCCAATTGCGTGAAGGCGATCAAGATCGGGATGCTCGGCACCGACGGCGCAATCCAGGAAGCAGCTCAGGTTTTGCGGGATCATTCCGAGATACCGGCAGTGTTGGACCCGGTGCTCGCCGCGTCATCCGGCCGGGCATTGATTGTCGAGGATGCTGTCGCCGCGCTGCGTCGCGATCTCATGCCGCTGTGCCGGCTTGTCACGCCCAATATGCCGGAACTGGCCGTGCTGACCGGATCGGAGAGCCCGCCCGATGAGGCATCCGCCTGCTGCAAGGGGGAGGAATTGGTCAGAACGGTCTGGACCGCCGTTCTCGTCAAGGGCGGTCATGCCTCCGGCAGTGAGGCGGTCGACCTTTTGGTGCAGCCGCACCGCCCCGCCCTTCGATATGCGTCGCCGCGCCTGCCGCGCCAGATGCGCGGAACGGGCTGCATGCTCTCCAGCGCCATTGCCGCCTCTCTCGCGCTCGGGGCATCGGTGGAGCAAAGCGTGCGCCGCGCCAGGCAATATGTGTTCGACGCCCTGGCTGGATCGAAGTGACATCGAAGCGACCTCAGGGCGTGGTCGACCTACAGTCGCTTGCCGGGATGAGGGAGGTTGGCGCTGCCCGCGGCCGGCCGAGGCCCTATGCGCGGGCCCGGCCTGCGGATACGCGTCACGCCACCAATGGAAACATCGCGTTGAGGAGGATCCCGTTTGCCCTTGTTCCAGCCGCTGGTCCGCCACCTGAAATCCCCCGAGCTGTTCGGCACCATCGACCGCTTGCCGTGTCTTGGCACGTCCGTCAGCCAGCGAACATTCGAGGTCTTCAACCCATCGACCGGCGAATTGCTGGCGGAGCTTCCCGACATGGGCATCGAGGAGACGCGCGCTGCGGTCGACACGGCCTTTTGTGCACAGCCGAAATGGGCGGTCCTGACCGCCCGCGAGCGCAGCGACATGCTCTGGCGCTGGCATCAGCTGATCGTCGACCATGCCGATGATCTTGCCGCAATCCTCACGGCGGAGATGGGCAAGCCGCTTGCCGAGGCGAAGTCGGAGGTCTCGCATGCGGCTGCGTACCTGCAATGGTACGCCGAAGAGGCCAATCGCATCTACGGCGAGACGATTTCCGCTCCTTCCACCGATCGGCGGCTGCTGGTGATCAAGCAGCCGATCGGCGTCGTTGGCACAATCACCCCATGGAATTTCCCGGCCTCCATGGTGGCGCGCAAGATCTCGCCTGCTCTGGCCGCCGGCTGCACGATCGTGCTCAAGCCTGCTGAACAGACGCCGCTCGTTGCCGGCGCAATGTTCGCCCTCGCCCACCTGGCAGGATTTCCCGAGGGCGTCGTCAACCTGATCTATGCTTCCGAAGGCGATGCCGTCGGCCGCGAACTTTGCGCCAACTCCAAGGTTCGTAAGATCAGCTTCACCGGCTCGACCGAGGTCGGGCGGCTTTTGATGCGCCAGTGTTCGGACCAGATCAAGAAGGTCAGCCTCGAGCTCGGCGGCAACGCACCGTTCATCGCCTTCGACGATGCCGATGTCGATGCCGCCGTTGACGGGGCGATCCAGGCGAAGTTCCGCAACGCCGGCCAGACCTGCGTTTCGGCGAACCGCCTTTACGTCCAGTCGAACGTTCATGATGAATTCGTCGACAAATTTGTGGAGAAAGTCCGCCACCTCTCAGTGGGCGACGGCTTCGATCCAGGCGTGGCGATCGGACCGCTGATCGACAGGCAGGCGCTCGCCAAGATAGAATCTCACATCGCCAATGCTGTCGCAAAAGGCGGCACTGTCCAGTGCGGCGGCAATCGCATCGGCAAGGAAGGCACGTTTTTCCAACCGACGGTCCTCACCAAAATCTCCCGAGGCATGACCGTGGCGCAAGAGGAGACGTTCGGGCCGTTGGCGCCCATCATTCGCTTCGAGGATGCCGATCAGGTCGTGCATGATGCCAACAACACGATCTACGGGCTTGCCGCCTACTTTTATGCCTCCAACCTGAAGCGCGTCTGGCGTGTGGCCGAGGCGCTCGAATACGGCATGGTGGGCATCAATACCGGCCGCATGTCCTCCGAAGCCGCGCCTTTTGGCGGCGTGAAACAGTCCGGCATTGGGCGCGAGGGTTCCCGCCACGGCATCGAGGATTACCTTGAAATGAAATACCTCTGCATGGGCGGGATTTGAAGCACATATGCTTGCGTGGGCCCGATCCCCGAGGGATCATATTCGAGGATGGTTGAGACCTCGGCACTCTCGACTTGTTGTTTGGCGGTACACCGTAATCCAGACTTCTGCGTTGTCTTACCGCTGTGACGTTTGCAGGACACGATCGATATTGACGTTATCCTTCCCCGCGTCGGGTGAGGCGATGCGTTTTTTTGAGGCCAGTGCACGGTCGATCGACAGCACTTCGCCGCCTGCGCTGTCGGGAAGGACCGGAGCCCATGGCAAAGGCTGAAGCACAGTAAAGGCGGCGCAGACCGTCAAGCTCTTCGAAAAAGGCAATTCTGCAGAGGGGATCGTCATCATCGATCCGGCGGTCGGGAGGCCCGCCGGCTGAAAGGACGATGGCAACTATGCGGTCAGGAGATAAACGGCATGAGCTAGGCCGGGCATGCGCACCGATCACCTCCCAAAAATGGCGGGCCGGTCCCGGAATCGAGCCACCGTCGCGAGATTTTCGCGGCCGTGGAGGCTTCGCTGTCTGCTGTCCGCAGGGCGAAGCGCGAAGCAGATGAGGGCTACGTCGGGCCCACCATGCGCCCGAAGCGCGCGACCACGAACATGGATTTCGATGATCGCTATGAGATGCATCGTAACTCCGCTGAACCAAGTGGTACGGCGACACGGTGTCGCTCGCCCTCGATCGGGCTGGGAACGCTCCCCTGCAGGTCGCACTATTGGATCGCCGTTCAGACTGGTGCCGAACATGACGGCCGCTCAAACGACTCGAGCGTAACCAGGATGATTGTGCCAGCCCAGCCTATACTGGTGAAAGCAAGCCTGTTGGGCGACTGCCCCTGCAGGTGGCAGAACCGGATCTGATCAGCAGATTCGTTGCATGGCCGCGTCTCGTTTGTGACCCCGACCGACGCTCGCATTGCTGCTTTGACCGACCCGGATCAAGAGGCGGCTATGCCGTCAGCCGACAGGATCTCGAGCCCCATTTGCCCCGCGACAAGCCTCCTGATAATCATCGGTCCATTGGAGTCGAGCCTTTCTTCGGTGATCCGCCACATCGTCTTCTTCAGCGCCAAGGCCGGCGGCAGTGTCGAGCGCATCCGGGATGGGCTGGCGCCCTTGACCAGGATTCCGCATGCCTCGCACCTCGAGATCACTCTCAACCGAAAGTCCGACCCGCTGAGCAAGGAAATCGACGTCGTCGTCTATGGAGAATTCGAAAACGACGCCGCGCTAGCGGCCTACAAAGCGCATGAGCTTTATGCCGAAGCCATCAAGCGCGTGCGTCCGCTCCGTGAATTGCGGCTGGCGGCCGACTACGATGTTGCGACGTCAGTCTCTTGCCTGGAGAGCGGTAGCTGAGCCTCCGGAATATCCCTGCAGCGACACCACCCCCTGCAGCGTCAAAGCGCCTTTTCGAGTTCCGGCAGGATGGTGAAGAGATCGCCGACGAGGCCGTAGTCGGCGACCTGGAAGATCGGCGCCTCCTCGTCCTTGTTGATGGCGACGATGACCTTGGAGTCCTTCATGCCGGCGAGATGCTGGATGGCACCCGAGATGCCGACGGCGATGTACAGCTCCGGCGCCACCACCTTGCCGGTCTGGCCAACCTGCCAGTCGTTCGGCGCGTAGCCGGCGTCGACCGCCGCGCGGCTTGCGCCGACGGCTGCTCCCAGCTTGTCGGCGACCGGCAGGATGACCTCCTGGAATTTCTCCGAGGAGCCGAGCGCGCGGCCGCCGGAGATGATGATCTTCGCGGAAGTGAGTTCCGGCCGCTCGCCGCCCGACAGCCGGTTCTCAACAAAGGAGGAGAGGCCCGGGTTCGCCGCCGCCGCCACTGTCTCGACGGGAGCCTGCCCGCCTTCGGGCGCCGCCTGGAAGGAGGCGGTGCGCACGGTGATCACCTTCTTGGCGTCGCTCGACTGCACCGTTTGGATCGCGTTGCCGGCATAGATCGGACGCTCGAAGGTGTCTGATGAAACCACCTCGACGATTTCGCTGACCTGCATTACGTCGAGCAGGGCGGCGACGCGCGGCATCACGTTCTTGCCGCTGGTGGTGGCCGGCGCGACGATCGTGTCGTAGCTGCCGGCGAGCGAAACGATCAGCGCGGCGAGCGGTTCGGCCAGCCGGTTTTCCAGCTCGGCTGCCTCGGCGAGCAACACCTTGCGCACGCCTGACAGCTTCGCCGCGGCGGCGGCCGCCGCCCTGGCATTGTTGCCCGCGACCAGCACATCGATGTCGGAGCCGATCTTCGAAGCCGCCGACAGCGCCTTCGCCGTCTGGTCGGACAGGCTCTGGTTGTCGTGTTCGGCGATGAGGAGAATTGCCATTTTATCCACGTCCCTTCCTGATCGCCTACAATACGCCGGCTTCGTTCTTGAGCTTGTCGACAAGCTCGGCGACGCTCTTCACCTTGACGCCGGCCTTGCGGCCGCCCGGCTCCTCGGTCTTCAGAACCTTCAGGCGCGGTGCGACGTCGGCGCCGAAATCCGCCGGCGTCTTCTCGCTGAGCGGCTTCTTCTTCGCCTTCATGATGTTGGGGAGCGAGGCATAACGCGGCTGGTTGAGGCGAAGGTCGGTGGTGACGATCGCCGGAAGCTTCACCTCGACCAGCTGCAGACCGCCGTCGACCTCGCGCGTGATCTTGGCCTTGTCGCCGTCGATCTCGACCTTCGAGGCGAAGGTGCCCTGGCTCCAGTTAAGCAGCGCCGCCAGCATCTGACCGGTCTGGTTGGCGTCGTCGTCGATCGCCTGCTTGCCGAGGATGACCAGGCCGGGCTTCTCCGCCTCGACGACGCCCTTCAGCACCTTGGCGACGCCGAGCGGCTCGACCAGTTCGTCGACCTTGACAAGGATGGCGCGGTCGGCGCCCATCGCAAGTGCCGTCCTCAGCGTCTCGGCCGCCTGCGCCGGACCGATCGAAACGACGACGATCTCTTCCGCCTTGCCCGCTTCTTTCAGCCGGATCGCCTCTTCGACGGCGATTTCGTCGAAGGGATTCATCGACATCTTGACGTTGGCGAGCTCGACGCCCGAACTGTCCGCCTTGACGCGGATCTTCACATTGAAGTCGACCACCCGCTTAACCGGGACAAGGATTTTCATCCGATCATTACCTTTCTATTCGATGGGGCACTGTCGCGGCCGCCGTCGTCCGACCCAGCCAAGCGACAACGTTCAGATCACGGCTTCTTCGAGAAACGGCTCATTGCGGGGTATCCGCTCGTAGCTGAACGGCGACAGATCGAGCGTCTGGAAGGCGCCGTGGACAATAAGTTCCGAGACCGCTCGCCCGACCGCGGGCGACTGCTGCAGCCCGTGCCCCGAAAAGCCATTGGCGAACATGAAGTTCGTCACGGTTGGGTGGAAGCCGACGATGCCGTTGTGATCCAGCATGTTGTATTCGTAGTGGCCGGTCCAAGACATCTGGACTCTCAGCGCGTCGAAGGCGGGGATGCGATGCCAGAGGGCCGGCCAGATATGCTCGTCGAACTCCTCATGGTGCATTTCGAAGTCGTCGTAGTCGGCCGGCCCATCGTTCTGCGGCGTGTTGCCGGTGAGGAAAAGCTCGCCTTCCGGTCGGACGAAGGTCCCTGACAGATCGATGACATTGGGCATGCGGCCGGGGATCGGGTTGGCGCTGGCGAAGACGAAACTGTAGCGCTTATAGGGTCGGACCGGGATGGAAAGGCCAGCCATCGACGCCACCTGCTGCGCGCGAGGGCCGGCGGCATTGACGAGCGTGCCGCAGGCGAGCGTCTCGCCCGTCGCAAGTCGTACCGAGACGACGCGCCCGTTGGCCAGGTCGAGCCCTGTGACAGCGTTGTCGATGTATTCGACGCCCGACAGGCGCGCCGCGCGGCGGAAGCCATTCATCAGGCCCATCGAATCGAACCAGCCTTCGTCGCGCGATCCCCAGGAGCCGCCGCCGAGATCATCGACGTTGAGCCAGGGAAACTGCTCCTTCAGCGCTCCGGGATCGAGGAAGACCGTGCCGGCGCCGAGGCTGCGCTGCAGGTCGACCCTGGCTTTCGCGGCTTCTACCCCTTCGGGCGAGCAGCAATAGAGATAGCCGTGCTCGCGGAAGCCGAGATCGGGCGCGGGCTCGTTCGGGTAAAACGGCGCCATCAGTTCGGGAAAGCTGCGGATGATCTCTATGCCGAACTGGCTGATCTTGACGTTGATCGGGTTGGAATACTGTTGACGGATGGCGCTGGTGGAGAGCGCCGTCGAGGAGAACTCATAGCTGCTGTCGCGTTCGACGACGAGGATCGACGCTGTTCGGCCGAGCGTCCGGCTCAGCCAGTAGGCGGTCGAGGAGCCGATCGCCGCGCCGCCGACGATGACGATGTCGTAGGTGTCGCGGCTCGGTGCCTTGTAGGATGGGATCGCCATGGCGCAAGCTCCGGAATCAGCCGGCGAAGGCGGCGATCAGTGCGTCCGATCCACGGGCGAGCAGCCCAAGATCTGAACCTACCGCGACCATGGTGAAGCCATCGGCCAGATAGCGGTCCGCGTCATTTTTCGCCGGCGCCAGGATGCCGCTCGCCTTGCCGGCGCTCTCTGCCGCGCTACGCACGGAGCGGATGGCCTCCTGCACATGGGCTGCGTTGGGATTACCCATCGCACGCATGTTGGTGGAGAGGTCGCCAGGGCCGACGAAGAGCACGTCGACACCTTCGACCGCGGCGATCTCGGCCGCATTGGCCACGCCTGTCTCGTCCTCGATCTGAACCGCGAGTAGCTGTTGCGCGCGCGCATTCGCGTGATAGCCGGCGATGCGGCCGAATGCATTAGCTCGGTGGCCAACGGAGAAGCCGCGGATACCACCGGGCGCGTAGGTCATTGCAGCGACGATGGCGCGTGCCTGCCCGGCACTGCGGACGTTCGGGATCATCAGGCTGCGTGCGCCGATGTCCATCGCCTGCTTGATGAGGTTCGGATCGTCCGACGGCAACCGCACCACAGCCTCGCACGGAAACGCTGCCGTGACCTGCAATTGCGACATGATGGTGATGAGGTGATTGGGGCTGTGCTCGCCATCGATCAGGACCCAGCCGGCACCCGAGCCGGCGACCACCTCGGTGGTGAGCGCCGATCCCAGTGAGCACCAGATGCCGATATGCGGCCGGCCAGCCGCCAAGGCTGCCTTGAGGGAGTTGCGGCGCTCCTCCATGTCGATGGTCTCCATGACGAAAGTGGATTGAAATTTGTATGATGTCCTATATCATACGTCGCGCGGCGCTAGCAAGCGGTTCGTCATCGAGAGTTCGTTCTGGAAATGGAGCAGGTATGAAGATCGGTTTTATCGGACTGGGCGTGATGGGTGCTCCGATGGCGAGCAATCTTGCCGCCGCGGGCCACGAGATCGTCACCACGCTCAATCGCTCACCGTTGCCATTCGGCCTCGAAGCCTCAATGGCGCCCTCCCCGGCCGAAGTCGCGCGGGCAGCCGACGTCGTGATCACCATGCTGCCCGACACGCCCGACGTGGAGCGCGTGCTGCTCGGTGAGAACGGCGTTCTCGATGGGATCGCCAAGGGCGCGCTCGTCATCGACATGAGCTCGATCAGCCCGATCGCCACGAGGCGCTTCGCGGAGAGATTCCGCGAAAAGGGAGTCGACTATCTCGATGCGCCGGTCTCCGGCGGCGAGGTCGGCGCCAAGGCAGCGAGCCTGACCATCATGGCCGGCGGACCGCGGACCGCTTTTGAGCGCGCGCTGCCGATTTTCGAGAAACTTGGCAAGAACATCACGTTGATCGGCGAGGCGAACGGCGCCGGCCAGACCTGCAAGATCGCCAACCAGATCATCGTGGCGCTGAACATCGAGGCCGTGGCGGAAGCGCTGGTGTTCGCCAGCAAGGCGGGCTGCGACCCGGCGAAGGTCCGCACCGCCCTGATGGGCGGGTTTGCCTCGTCGCGGGTGTTGGAGGTGCATGGCGAGCGCATGATCAAGCGGACGTTCAATCCCGGCTTCCGGATCAAGCTGCACCAGAAGGATCTCGGCCTAGCGCTCGAAAGCGCGCGGGCGCTTGGCGTCGCACTGCCGAACACGGCGACTGCTCAGGAATTGATGAACGCATGCGC
>NZ_RZSX01001070.1:0-1889 GCF_004023105.1 Mesorhizobium sp. M5C.F.Ca.IN.020.32.2.1
CCCTCGGACGACAGGCTGGTCAGGCGCTTGAGGATTTCCCGGCAACGCTCGCTCTGCGAGCGCAGCAGCGTCACGTCCTCGCCGTATTTCGGATCGTTGCGGAGCGCCTTCTCCATCTCCTTGGCGACAAGCGTGATGGTGGCAAGCGGCGTGCCCAGCTCATGCGCGGCGGCGGCGGCAAGGCCGTCCAGTGCCGACAAATGCTGCTCGCGCTGCAGCACCAGCTCGGTGGCGGCAAGCGCGTTGGCGAGCAGCCGGGCTTCCTCGGCCACGCGGAAGGCATAGATCGCGGTGAAGGCGATCGAGGAAAACACCGCCATCCACATGCCGGCGACATAAATGAACGGCATCTCCAGCGGCGCGCCCTCGTACCAGGGCAGCGGCAGATGGAAGAACACCAGCAGGCTCGCCGCCACCATCACCTGCGCGCCGAGGATGGCGGTCAGGCGCAGCGGCAGCGACGTCGCCGAGATGACCACGGGCACGGTGACCAGCACTGAAAACGGATTGGTGAGGCCGCCCGTCAGGTAAAGCAGGCCGGCAAGCTGCAGGCTGTCGATGGTCAGGATGGCGAAAGCCGGCAGCGGGGTCAGCCGATGCGCCGCCGGATAGCGGAAGGTCAGCAACAGGTTCATCCAGGCAGAACAGGCGATCAGCGCGAAGCAGGGACTGACCGGCAGCGGGAACTTCAGCCCATAGGCAACGACGATAACCGCCAGGCTCTGGCCCACGATGGCAAGCCAGCGCAGCCTGATCAGCGTGTTAAGGCGCAGCCGCTGGCTTTGCTGGAAGTCGGGCGCCCGCAGGATGTTTATCATGGCCAAGGATTTATAGCCGGAAAAGGGTAAAGGCTAGGTCCCCCGCGGTTTGGCGCGGCTGGTGGCTGTGGCGAGAAGCGGGTTCTCCGGCCAGACGTGCTTTGGGTAGCGACCACGCATGTCGGCCCGCACATCGGCCCAGGAGCCGCGCCAGAAACCGGGCAGGTCGCGGGTCGTCTGGATCGGCCGGTGCGCCGGCGATAAAAGCTCGAGCGTCAGCGGCACGGTGCCACTGGCGATCGCGGGATGCCGGTCGAGACCGAACAACTCCTGGACGCGGATCGCCAGCACCGGCCATTCGCCATCATAGCGGATCGGAACGCGGCTGCCGGACGGAGCGTCGAAATGGGTCGGCGCCAGTGCCTCGATCCTGCGCTGGAGATCGTGCGGCACCAATGCCATAAGGCCGGCCGAAAGCACGCTCGGATCGATCGCCGCAAAGGACGCCGCGCCGGAGAGATACGGCAGCAGCCAGTCGTCGAGGCTATCGTCGAGCGCGGCGTCGGAAACATCGGGCCAGGGCGGGCCGAGGCCGCGATGCAGCCAGCCGAGCCGTTGACGCAGCGTTTCAGCCTCCTTGCCCCACGGCAAAAGCGACAGCCCGTGTTGGCGCAAGGCGTCGAGGATGGCGCGATCCGCCTCAGTGCCGGCCGGCGGCGGCAGCATACGTTCGGACAGCGTGATGGCGCCGAGGCGAACGGTTTCGCGCACGCGCACCGCGCGCCTGTCGCGGTCGAAGCTGGTTTCACGGCTTGTCTCGATTTTTTGCGCAAGCGTAGCGCGAATGTCGGTCTCATCTATCGCCGCTGCCGCCGTGATGCGGGCGTTCTGCGCCTTGCCCTGCAGATCGGCGACGACGAGCCAGGCCGCGCCCGCCAGCGGGTCGGCGGCGTCGAGCATGGCGCCCGAACCGTTGGCCAGCACGAAACGGCCGCGCTCGCCGCGCGCCTTGGCGACGCGATCCGGCCAGGCATGGATGAGGAGCGCGCCGGCCCTACGCTCCCCCTCGAGGGGAGGGTCGATCCGCGAAGCGGAGCGACCCTCCCCTCGAGGGGGAGCGTAGGGCCGGCG
>NZ_RZSX01001071.1:0-1885 GCF_004023105.1 Mesorhizobium sp. M5C.F.Ca.IN.020.32.2.1
GTCCCGACTGGGACGGGCTCGTCTCTGTTGCCGTGGCTCGCCTCGCGGCGGGCAGGCATTTCCTGCTGGGGTGTGTCGGCGAAGCCCGGAGTTTCCTCGCTCCACGACATTCGTCGCTTAGTGCGTGCAGCCCGGAGATCTGGTCTCTTCTGGTGGACCGGCTGGACCGCCACGATCCCAACGTTCTCACCAAGAAAATTTGAGCCGCACAGGGCCAGAGTAAACTATCCCCATGCGGCGGACCGTCTCCGGTCCTGCCAGTTTATATGGGAACAAAACGGGAAAGTTCAAGCATCACGCGCCCCATGTCCGGTCTGCCAAGGGCATTCACCGCAAACGGGACCGGAGCCCGAGCGTTCCCGCGGATCTGCATGGCGGCGCGGCCAAACCGGCTGGAACCTTTCGGCCCGGCTGTTAGTTCCATCGCCGAAGAACGGGACCGCCGAGCGAGCGTAGCAGCGCGACAGGCCTGAGGTCCTCAACAAATCTTCCAGGCCGATATCGCTCTACGTCCGCTGGTGCCGTTCTGGGCACGAACAGGGAGATTCCACCATGAAAGTCGCTGAGATAATGACCCCCAACGTCCATCTCGCCAGTCCTGGCGAGTCGCTCCAGAAAATCGCGAAACGAATGGCGGTTGATGACGTCGGATTTCTGCCCGTCGGAGAAAACGACCGACTCGTCGGAACAATCACCGACCGTGACATCGTCGTACGTGCCGTCGCCGAAGGCAAGGACGGCAGCGCGACAGTCCGCGATGTGATGACCAAGGATGTCAAATACTGCTTCGAGGACGAAGATATCGAGCACGTCGTCCAGAACATGGGTGATATCCAGGTCAGGCGGTTGCCGGTCCTCAACCGCGACAAGCGCCTTGTGGGTGTGGTCTCGCTCGCGGACGCGGCGCTAAAGGAAGATCCGGCAACCGTCGGAATCGCGATGTCCGGCGTGGTCGTACCCGGCGGCGCACACGCGACGTAAGCGCTCTGCCCGGCAGGCGAGATCGGACTGAGTTCAGCGGCCCGCATTAGCATCTGACCCAAAGTGGGTACCGGTGTGGGGCATCTGATGCTCAACAAAGAGGAGCGGCGGCACGGGTCGGTTTGAAATGGCCTCTAGCGTTGTCGCGTCTCAAAGAGCCCAGCGACGGCTCGACCGAGCCCTAGCCACACCTTCCCGGCCATATGCCGGGAGCATCGATGACGCCCCCGGGCTGCACTAGTATTTTGCACGTTTCCGCTTGCGCTCTTGCCGTGGCTCAGAGCAACGATTGGGCGATGTCAGTTCGGTGCCCCCGCGGTGTCGCCCAGCACCACACCCTTGGCAGCCTGTTCGATGACCTCGGCTACAGCCTGTGGCTGGGTAAGGAACACCACATGGCTGCCTTTGACTTCGGTCGTGACCGCCCCGATACGATCGGCAGTGCTCCGAAGCAGTTCTGGCGCAATAGCGCCGTCCTCAGTCGCGACAACGTACCAGCTTGGCTTGGTCTTCCACGCCGCCGTCGTCACCTTGGCCTCAAGCGCCTTCATAGCGATCGGCACCTGTGAGTCACGCAGGAATGCGGCGTTGGCATTGTCGGTGTCCCCGGCAAAGCCGGCCTTAAACGTCTCAGTCTTCAGGAACGCGAAGCCATCGGGCTGCACGTCAGGCTGAAAGTTCGGCGGCGGAGGAACCTCGGCATATTGGTCCAGCGTGGATTGACCGACCTCTGGCGCGAAGGCGGCGACATAGACGAGGCCCGCAACGTTGGCAGCGTCGCCGGCTTCTGTAATTACCGTGCCACCGTAGGAATGGCCGACCAGAATGGCTGGTCCGTCCTGCCGGGCGAGCACGCGACGCGTTGCGGCTACATCGTCTTCCAACGACGTGAGCGGATTCTGAA
>NZ_RZSX01001072.1:0-1884 GCF_004023105.1 Mesorhizobium sp. M5C.F.Ca.IN.020.32.2.1
GCCGGATACATCATATGCCCAAGCGTCATCAGGAAGAAGACAAGCCCGATCCAGCCAATGCCTTGGTAGTTGCGCATCTGGATGAGCGTCCCGACCGGGTTCGCGCGTTTCCACTCGAAGCGGCGGCGGTGCTTGTTATCAAGCGTTTCGGGCAGCAGAAACAGGGCGATCAGGAAATTCAGGAAAGCAAGCGCGGCGGCGAAATAGAACGGTACCCGTGGCCCGAGCGTGCCGAGCAGCCCGCCCAGAACCGGTCCGATGACGAAGCCGACGCCGAAGGCGATGCCGAGCAGGCCGAAGTTCTTCGCCCGGTTCTCATCGGTCGAGATGTCGGCGATGAAAGCGGAAGTCGTTGAATAGCTGGCGCCGGAAATGCCGGCCAGCACGCGTCCGATAAACAGCATCGGGTAGGACCATGCGACAGCGCAGATCAGATTATCGATGGCAAAGGTGAAGACGGAGGCGAGCAGGATCGGCCGCCGTCCGAACCGGTCGCTCAACCCGCCGATGACAGGTGCGAAAACGAACTGCATCGCCGCATAGGCGAAGAACAGCCAGCCCCCCTCGATCGCCGCCTCGCCGATGCCAACGCCGGTCAATTCCCTGAGATAGGCCGGCAGCACCGGCATGATGATGCCGAAGCCGATGATATCGAGCAGCAGCGTGGTGAAAACGAGCGCAAGGCCCCGCCTGGCGCTTTTGGGGTCTATCATGATGGCGTCGGCTCCTCAGACCGCCTTGGGGCAAAGGCGCGGGCTCGTTATAGGCGAGCCCGTCTTACGGAACAATAAGAGAACGGACTCGGCAGTCCTATCCTGACATCAGCTGACGTGCCCTGCCGCCGCGCGTGGCAACTTAAGCGGGAGTGTTCGAACACCTCAGATCGGAGTGTTGAACGTATCGCAGTCCGACAGCTTGCCGCTCCTGTAGCCGCGCGCCAGCCAGGTCTGCCGCTGCTGCGAGGTGCCGTGGTTGAAGCTTTCCGGCACGACATAGCCCTGCATCTTCTTCTGCATCGTGTCGTCGCCGATCTGCTGGGCGGCGTTCAGTGCCTCGTCCATGTCGCCCTGCTCCAGGATTCCCTTCTGCCCGGTGAAATGCGCCCAGACGCCGGCGAAGCAATCGGCCTGAAGCTCGACCTGCACCGACATGTGGTTGGCCTCGGCCTCGCCCATTTGCTGCCGCATCTGATTGAACTTGGGCAGGATGCCGGTGATGTTCTGCACATGATGGCCGACCTCATGCGCGATCACATAGGCCTGGGCGAAATCGCCCGAGGCGCCGAATTGCTGATCGAGCTGCTGGAAAAAGGTCGTGTCGAGATAGACCTTGCGGTCGCCGGGGCAGTAGAACGGGCCGGCCGCGGAAGAGGCGAAGCCGCAGGCTGAGCGGATCTGACCGCTGAACAGGACCAGTTTGGGGTCTTCGTAGGTCAGGCCCTCGGCCTGGAAAATGCCGGTCCAGGTGTCCTCGGTCTCGGCCAGCACCGTCGAGACGAACTGCTTCATCTCGTCGGAGGCCGGCGCACCGGTGCCCTCCCCGCTATTGTCGGTGATCTGACCGCCGCCCGGCCCCACGCCACCATCGCCGCCGGCCAGGATCTGCAGCGGATCGATGCCGAAGGCCTTCAGCCCGAAATAGAGGACCACGAGAATGATGATGGTCGACAGCGACATTCCGCCGCCGGAGCGGCCGCCGACCGGGATGCGGAACCGGCCGGGCCCACCGCGCGGCAGGTTGAACCCGCCACCCTGGCCGCGTTGGTCTTCGACATTGTCACTTTGACGACGACCCTTCCAGAGCATGGCACTCCTCGCGATGCACGTATCGGTACTTGGCCGATCTCATGGCCCGATCCGACCCAACAAACAATTATCTCAATGG
>NZ_RZSX01001073.1:0-1882 GCF_004023105.1 Mesorhizobium sp. M5C.F.Ca.IN.020.32.2.1
TGAATAGGGTTTCCCCCGCCATGTGATGCTGCCGGCATCGGGTTTGGTCGACCCGGCGATGATGTTCGAAACGGTGGACTTGCCCGCGCCATTTTCTCCAAGCAGCGCCACGACCTCTCCCGGCCGCACCTCGAAGCTCGCATCGGCCAGAACCTGGACCGGTCCGTAGCTCTTGCAGAGGCCGCTGACGAAGAGCCCCAGATGCGGGGTCTGCGTATGGCTGAGATCCAAGGCCATCGTTTCGTTACCGATTGTCAGGGATGCTTGGCGATGAACTGGTCGACATTGTCCTTGGTGGTCAGCGTCGCGTCCTGCAGCTGTTCTGCGGGAACGGTTTCGCCGGCTACCAGCTTGATCGCCGCGTCGACGGCAAGCCGGCCCATGCCTTGTGTCTGCTGCGTCGCGGTTACGTCGAAGACGCCGCCCTTCAGTGCCTTGAGCGCCGCCACGTCGCCGTCGAAGCCGGCAACCCAGACCTTGTGGCTGGGATTGGCGACCTTGACCGCCTGCGCGGCACCGAGCGCCAGCGCATCGGCCTGGCCGATGACGATCGACACGTCGGGATGCGACTGCAGCAGGTCCTGCGTCAGCTTGAAGCCTTCGTCCTGATGCCAGCCTTCGCTCCACAGCTCGCCGACCACCTTGATGTCGGGATAGCCGCTCAGCGCTTCGCCGCAGCCCTTCGACCGGTCGACCTCGGGCGTCGTGCCTTTCTGGCCATGGATGATGATCAGCTCGCCTTTGCCGCCCGCCTGCTTGGCGATGTAGTCGCACACCGCCTTGGCCGATGCCACGCTGTTGGTGGCGATGAAGGTGTCGCCGGGTGCGCCCTCTGCGTTGCGGTCGACATTGATGACCGGGATGCCGGCAGCCTTGGCCGTCTTGGTCGGCACGGTGGCGGCGGTGGCGCCGGCCGGGATGTAGATCAGCGCATCGATGTTCTGCGTGATCAGGTCCTGCACCTGGCTGACCTGGGTCGCCGAATCGCCCTTGGCGTCGACGGTGATGATTTCGATGCCCTTTTCCTTGCCGTAGGCTTCGACGGACTGCTTGATCTGGTTGAAGAAATCGGCCTGCAGATTGGCGACGGCAAGGCCAAGCTTCTTGGTCTCCTTGGCCGACGCCATCTCGGACAGTCCGAGCAGCGGAATGACGGCCGCGGCAGCAAGCAGCAATGAACGTTTGGTCAGCATGTGTTTCCTCCGTTGATGTTCAATCTGTTCTGCCGGCGCATCACGGCGCCCTTGGCCGAACAACTCCCAGTTCGGATCACCGATCCGTTTTCGCCCGGACACCCTGGCGAATTCTTCATTGCGTTCTGCGCCGCCACGTATCCGTGGCCACCGCCAGCGCGATCACCACGCCGATCACCACCTGCTGGATGAAGGGCGACACGCCGAGCAGGTTCAGACCGTTGCGCAGCACGCCGATGATGAGCACGCCGATGGCGGTGCCGCCGATCGAGCCGACGCCGCCCGACAGGCTGGCGCCGCCGATCACCACCGCCGCGATCGTGTCCAGTTCGTAGCCGAAGCCGGAGCTCGGCTGGACGGAATCGAGCCGTGCCGCAAGCACGATGCCGGCAAGCCCGGCCAGCACGCCGCAGATTGCATAGACCCAGTTGGTCAGCGATTTGACCGGTATGCCGGACAGCCTGGCGACTTCGGCGCTGCCGCCGATCGCGTAGAGGCTGCGACCGGTCGCGCGATAGTTGAGGAAGATTGCGAAGATGATCGCCAGAACGATCATCAAGCCGACGGTGACCGACAGGAAGCCAAAATGGCGGATGATCGACAGGCTAGTGAACCAGTCGGGGAAGCCGATGATCTGCGAGCCGTCTGTGATCATGTTGGCGAGACCGCGGGCCACCGACATCATGGCC
>NZ_RZSX01001074.1:0-1881 GCF_004023105.1 Mesorhizobium sp. M5C.F.Ca.IN.020.32.2.1
GCCGCAAGGGCACCACCGTCGAGATCGGCAACACCGATGCCGAGGGACGGCTGCTGCTGGCGGATGCGATGGCGCTGGCCGACGACGACGAGCCGCAACTGCTGATCGACATGGCGACCTTGACGGGGGCTGCTCGCGTCGCGCTCGGCCCCGACCTGCCGCCTTTCTACACCGGCGATGAAGCGCTGGCGTGCGAACTGGCGACTGCGTCCGCCGCGGTCGAGGATCCGCTATGGCGCATGCCGTTGTGGAAGCCCTATGACGCAAAGCTGTCGTCGAAGATCGCCGACATCAACAACGTCACGTCAGACGGATTCGCCGGCTCGATCACCGCAGCGCTGTTCCTCAAGCGCTTCGTCGAGAAGACCGCCGCCTGGGCGCATTTCGACATCTTCGCCTGGAACCCATCCGATCGTCCGTATGGTCTCGCCGGCGGCGAGGCGCAAGGCATCCGAGCGCTGGAAAGGGTTATCTCGAAACGCCACGCCTGACGGTTCCGGTCCTACAGGAAGGTCTCAAGACTGAAACGGAACCGAAACAATTTGCCGTCATTCTGGTCGGATGTCGATTTCCATGCGCCCGAGCCAGGCCTTGCGACTGTGGCAGCAGGTGATGCTGTCCCAGGTGCGCGACGATATGCCCGACCTTACCATGCGCCAGACGGCCATCCTGTTTACGATCTATCTCGACCCGCCGCCGCACACGGTGCGCGGGCTCGCCGCCCGGCTCAATGTTACCAAGCCGGTGATCACCCGCGCGCTCGACACGATGGGCGCACTGAAGCTGGTTTCGCGCCATCGCGACGAACTCGACAAGCGCAACGTGTTGGTCAAGCGCACCGTCGAAGGTGCTCTCTTTGTCGAGCGCTTCGGCGATGTTATCATCGCCAAGGCCCAGGAATTGCCCATTTGACCGAACTGTCCTTCTGAACGAGTTGCCGATTTGACCGCCAGGGATGCCCGCCTTCACGCCTTCCGTTCCGATCTCGCCGATGCCAGGCTGAAAGGCGAGGTCGCCGCCGATCGCTTCGTCGCCGGGCGGCCAGCGCGTATCGCCGCTACCGTTGCCGATGTCCGCAAGGCACCGCACCCGGATGCCGGCATCAACACCCAGCTTCTGTTTGGCGACGACGTCCTCGTCTTCGAAGACGCGGAAGGCTGGGCCTGGATCCAGGCCGAGCGCGACGGCTATGTCGGCTATGTCGCCGACACTGTGCTGGGCGCGCGGAGCCAAGCGCCCACCCATGTCGTCTCGGTGCCGCGCACCTTCCTTTATCCCGGACCGGATTTGCGGTTTCCGCCGAGCGGGCAACTCTCGATGGGATCGGCGGTAACGGTGACGGGCGCGGCTGAAACACGCGGCACGCATTATGCGCTGCTGCCGTCAGGCGAGGCGGTCATATCAGGCCATATCAGGCCTGTCGCCGAGGCTGCCCCCGACTATGTCGCGGTTGCCGAGATGTTTCTCGGCACACCCTATCTGTGGGGCGGCGCCTCCGGCTTCGGCATCGATTGCTCCGGCCTCGTGCAACTGGCGATGCACATGGCCGGCAGGCAAGTGCTGCGCGATTCCGACATGCAGGCGGCGACCATCGGTGAGGCGCTCGAGCCCGGACCAAATTTTGCAGGGCTACGGCGCGGCGACCTGGTGTTCTGGAAAGGCCATGTCGCGATCATGACCGACCCGGAAACGATGATCCACGCCAATGGCCACACCATGCTGGTCTCGCGTGAAGGGTTCAGGGAAGCCGTCGCCCGCATCGGCTATCTCTATGGCGGGCCGACAGGGTTTCGGCGGCCGTAGCGCCAGAGCGGAGAAGGGAGCCGCTCGATCCCCTTTTGTTCCGATTCTTCTTGGCGATTGCGCGCCGCCGCGCTACCT
>NZ_RZSX01001075.1:0-1877 GCF_004023105.1 Mesorhizobium sp. M5C.F.Ca.IN.020.32.2.1
TGAGGAGCTTATGCCTTGGAACGAGCCTTTGCCGCCGGACGATCTGGAACAGTGGCAGCGTGCTTTTGTCACCGCCGAGCGGCTGATTGGTAAGAGAAAGGCCGTGGACACTAGAACGGCCAAAAGCTGGCGACATAGGCGGCTATTTCACTGCCCCAATTCACGGCGGCATCATACCAGCCTGCGACCGCATCATAGGCGACCTGGAGGGCTCCCAAGAACAGCACAAAGCAGATGACGAAGCCAAGGACTTTGCCGAAGCCTTCGTCGCCCTTGGGGTCGTTGCTCTGGATTACATAATCCTGCCGATGGTTGTCGAACATGATCTTCGCTTAACGTTCCCGGTCATCGCGGTCGCGTTCCCTCTTGTCCATTTCCTCCCGCTCCAGCTCCTCAAGCCGAGGAATATGCTGTTGCGCGGGATCGGTCCGTGTTGTTTCGCCACCACGCTGCGCGGCTTCCTTATCTTTATCTACTCGATCCTGTAGACGATTTGTAGCATCGACCGTCGACGCCAGTTCATGAGCCTCACGAGCCTCGTTTTCATTCGGCTGGCGCTCCGTCTCATCGTTGCGAAGATCGCGCTGCTGTTCGGCAACAGTGTCGACCTTCGCCGGCGTATTGTCCTTATCTTCCTCCGGTCGCTGCGCGCCCTTCTCGGCTTTCTCAATGGCACGCTGAAGGTCGGGATCTTGCTCGGCCACTTCCCGCATATAGGTGTTGCCCTGCACCGCTAGTTCCGCTGCGCGTTCCAACCCTTGCTCAAGCCCGGCGCGGAATGCCTTGGGATCATGAGGCAAGTCGCCGGCCTCGATCCGGTCCAATCCTTCCCGATTGTGTTCAATCTCGATGAGAAGGTCATTTGCAGCTTCAACAACCGCCTCGCCATGTTTGGCGACTGCAGCATCCCATCTGTCGTTAACCTCGTCACGCCGATTGGCCTGCTGATCTTCGCCGCCCTGCTCTGCGATAGCCTCATTGCGTTGCTCATGGAGCTGCATGAGCTCACGCCGTTGATTGACGTGTTCGCGCGCCAAGGCCGCAACCTCGTCAAAGTCGCTCCGTTCTTCTGGCCCGACGATACGCTCGAGCTTGAACAAGGCCGTCTCGACCTTCTTTTCATAAGCCTCGAAATCTGTCCGTGATGTCTCGCGCAATTCGTCACCCTCCAAAACCAGCTTTTGTAATGGTACCAGATTGGCGCGGAATTTTGACCCAAAATCTGCATGTACGATATTGGAAGTCGCTTCTGCCTCTCCGGCCGAAAGCCCGGATATCAGTTGATCCAGCTGCTGTGCGGCATAGGCAACGATGCGTCGGTCACCGCTCGCAAGGGCAATCTTCTGCCAACTTTGCTTAGCCTTTACGGTATACTTCCGGCTCCTTTCGCTTTTGGCTAAAGTTCTCCGGCCGTTCCGCTTAGCGTCATATCTCGCCTGCGCCGCCTCGCTCGTACCGATATGTTCTGTCCGCCCTTCCCGGTTAACCGGCCGCACCTGGTTGCGCGTGTAGGCTGGTGGATTGGCGAACTCCCGGCGATCGGTCATTTCCATGGCAATGCCATGATCCCGGGCCTTTTCTGCCATCGCCACCCGCCATTGCCGGAACACGGCCGGCGTCGTCTCGATCCGGTCACCGGATTCCGATTTCATGGTGACGATCGCGTGGGCGTGAACGTGGGGGCGCTTACCGCCCTGCCCTGCCTCCTTCGGGTCATTGGCGGGATCGTGCGTCGCGAACACATAGCGATGTCCAGCGAACTGGTCTGCAAGGAAGTGACGAACGGCGCCCTCGAACGCCGCGACATCCGTTCCGGCCCTGGCCGACATGATGAGGTGCATCACATCGCGGCTTTTTCTGCTGTGCAGATCCCCGCG
>NZ_RZSX01001076.1:0-1867 GCF_004023105.1 Mesorhizobium sp. M5C.F.Ca.IN.020.32.2.1
GGAGTGCCGCGTCCTTGGAATGCGCAAAGACTCTCTAAGACTTTGAATTTACGCATTACGCTTCAAAAAATCGAGCCCGACTTATGGCTGATGCCTGACCCTCCTGGTCGCAGACGCCGCATCAATTCAACGCCGAAGTGCCTGATCAATGCCGTAGCTTGACGCCACGTCAAGCTAAGGGCCAGCCCGCCGAGCGGCGTGCTACCGCCGGACTTGTTTCCTTAAGCCACCGGCGAGCGCCGCAAAACCACTGCCGGGCCGCAGCCCCTCGCGCATGAAGAAGGCGCGAAGCGGCGCGAAGCCGCCGAGCACGCCGAGGCCGGCGCTGCGCGCCATCTGTGCCGGCAGCATGTCCGAGAGCAGCGACTTGTTGAGCAGGTTGACCGCGCCGCTGCGTGCCAGAATGTCGGGCCGCCGCCTGAAATTGTAAACCGCGAGTGCCTTGACGGCACCTGGATCGGTTCTGTTTTCGCAAGCAATCCCAAAAAGATCGTCGATATCCCTGATACCAAGGTTGAGACCTTGTGCGCCGATCGGCGGGAACACATGGGCGGCTTCGCCGACAAGTGCCACCCGGTTGCGCGCGAAGCACCGCGGCGTCACGCCCGAAAGCGCGTAGATCTGCCGGCCGGGCTCGACAGACACCCGGCCCAGCATCGATTGCATCCGCTGTTCGACCCGCATCGAAAGCGCAGCATCGTCCAGCGCCACAAGTTCCTTCGCCGTTTCCGGTTCTACCACCCAGACAAGGCTGGACCGGTTGCCGGGCAGGGGAACCTGGGTGAACGGGCCGGTCTCGGTGTGGAATTCGGTCGAGGTGAAAGCGTGGTCGCCGCGGTGGCCGAAATTGAGAACCAGCGCCGCCTGCGGATAGGACCGGGCGGATGTCGAGATGCCGGCAGCCTCGCGGGCCGGCGACAGACGCCCGTCGGCAGCGACCGCCAGCGATGCTGCAACCTCGCTGCCGTCAGACAGGATCGCATGGGCACGATCGGCGTCGAGGCGCCAGGTCTCCACCATCGATTTTCGCCATTCGATGCCGGAATGCGCGACTACAGCCCCGGCAAGTGCGGGGTTGAGAGCGCTGTTGGGTAAGTTCAGCCCGAACTGCTCCTCGCCGATTTCGCTGGCACGAAAAATGACCACCGGGCTGCGGATCAGCCGGCTGGTTGCATCGACGATGCGCATAACCTTCAGCGGCGCGGCTTTGGACCTCACCTCATCGAGTACGCCCAACCGTTCGAGGATATTCAGGGCTGGGTTCATCAACGCCGTCGTTCGGCCGTCTTGGCCATTTGCTTCAGGTCCGACGAGCGTCACGGGAAAGCCGGCATCCGCAAAACCAAGCGCTGCGATCAGCCCTGCCGGGCCACTGCCGGCAACCAGTATCCGTGCTGTCTGCTGATGGTCCAAGTTCGCTTCCGGATTGTGATGCGAGGCGGTCGGTCCGACCTGATAAGCATATAGGTCAGATCATACGGCTTGATCAACGCGGCGATTCGGCCCATTCGATTGCCATGATCGGCCAAGACCATGATTTCAGTCATCTCGACCGTGTCGGCCGTGCCACGGCGAGCATCTCGCGCAATCCTCGACTGGCGGTGAACATCGTTTTGGGCGCAAGCGTCCTTCTGGCCTGGCTGCTTCTCGGCGCCATGGCGATTCGCGGCGCCGAAAGCCGGGTTCCGGGCATCGATGCACCCGGCGACACATTGATCAGATATCTGCCGCAGCTGCCGCTGCCGGATTTTCTTGAGCGCTTCTTCACCCTTTGTCTTGCACCTGCGCCGCTCGACGGGGGCGTCGGCGCGCAGGCCGGAGCGCTCGTCGTCATGTGGTTCCTGATGGCGGTCGCCACCATGCTGCC
>NZ_RZSX01001077.1:0-1862 GCF_004023105.1 Mesorhizobium sp. M5C.F.Ca.IN.020.32.2.1
CAGTCTGCTGTGGCGGGTTCAGAAATATGTCGACGCGTGCCACATCAATTCGGATGATGTTTTCCTGCCCTTGCCCGCGCCCGCCACGATCGCCGGTTGCCGGGAGGTTCTCGCTGCCGTTCTGACCGGCGCCACCTTGCATCTCGCCGAGCTCGAAGCCATCGGCCTGCGGGCGGTCCAACGCCTGGCAGAATCCGAAGGCGTGACGGTGACCTATCTTGTTCCGGCCTTGCTCCGCGCACTCATGGCGGACAAACCTGCTGACGCCTTCCGCTCGCTCCGAGTGGCCCGGATCGGAGGAGAGACGGTGTCATGGACCGATATCGCCCTGCTGCGCAAGGTCGTTTCGAGCACTTGCCTCATCCAGATCGGTTACTCGTCAACCGAGACCACAGGGTCGCAATGGTTCTTACCGCAGGACTGGCCGGAGGAAGGCGCCTCGGTTCCGGTTGGCTGGCTGCTTCCAGGAATCGCGTTCGCGATTGTCGACGAAAGAGGCCGCCGCGTTCAGCCGGGCAAGAGCGGAGAGCTCCTGATAAGAAGCCCGTATGTCCTGCTTGGCCATTGGGAGAACGGCGCCGTCGTGCCGGCGGAATCGGATCCGGATGACCCGGATCTTCGGATCTTCGCGACGGGTGACCTCGTCCAACTTGACAGTCATGGCCTGCTGCGGATCGTCGGACGTAAGGGGCGCCAGATAAAGATCAATGGTCGGCGTATCGAGCCGGCCGAACTCGAACGGGTGTTGCGTAACGCGCCTGACGTGGAGGATGCCGTTGCAATCGTGACGGCGGCAAATGAGCTTGTTGCATTCGCAATTCCCCAGCCATGGGCGAGCCCAGCCTTTTCGGACGAGCTTCGCCAGCTTGTCAGAACGAAGCTGTCGCCGCCGCTGTGTCCCTTGCGGCTCCACACGATCGCCGGGATTCCGCGTCTGCCGGGCGGCAAGGTCGACATGACTACGCTTGCGGAGATCGATCTTTCAGCCAGGAAGATCGCCCCGGCCGCGCAGCCGTCCAATACGAGCGAACTGACCGTCCACCGGATAGTGCAGCATGCCTGGAACAATATCCTCAATACACGTGTCGCCGCAGGCCGCTGGGATGACGCAGGCGGAGATTCGCTGAAGCTGCTGCAATGCGTCATGGAAATCGAAAGCGCCATCGGGCAGGAACTCAGTCTCGAGGGCTTCACGGTCGGTATGAGCGCGGACGAAATGGTCAAGGCGGTCGTGTCGGCACAAGCAGGCGACCAGCGCGCGCGCGCGCAGGCGCACGACGCGCCAATTCTTTTCCTGTTCCCGGGCTCGGTCGGCTATGGCCCGAGCCTCGCTGCCTTTGCAGCCGCGATGGGAAAGGTCGCCCGAGTAGCCCCCATCAGGTACCCCGCCCTGGCTATGATTTTGCGCGGCCAGAACACCGTCGCCAACATGGCCGACGCCGCCGTCGAGCAGATCCGCCGCGCCCAGCCTGCGGGTCACGTACGACTTCTCGGCCATTCACTTGGTGGCGCCGTCGCGTTCGAAGTCGCGGCGCGGCTGCTGGCCGCGGGGCGAACTGTGAAGTTCCTGGGAATCCTCGACACGAGTCTCCTCGGCGAGCGGAGCACCTATTGGGGGATGATTGTCCGCACATATCAGCGAATCCGGACCAACCGGGTGACCGCTGACCGGATGGTCTGCCGCTTCCTTGCAAAAGTCGCTGTCAAAACGGGCTTCGAGGCGCAGCTCGCCCGCATCCTCGATCGCTATGCCCAGGACGAGTTCAACGCGACGAGCTTCAGAACCAAACTGGAACTGCAGGGGCAGTTGCGGGGGCGAGCTTTCTACCAGTGGTTGGCGATACCCAGACCGACCCTGCCGA
>NZ_RZSX01001078.1:0-1862 GCF_004023105.1 Mesorhizobium sp. M5C.F.Ca.IN.020.32.2.1
CCGTGCAGGGCAGGGGCGAGGACGGCGAGCGCATCCGGCGCGATGCACTCGCGGTAGCCGAGGCGGGCGCCTTCGCCGTCGTGCTGGAAAAGGTGCCTGAGCCGCTCGCCCGCCGGATCACGGAAGAGGTTCCGATACCGACGATCGGAATCGGCGCGTCGCCAGCCTGCGACGGCCAGATCCTCGTCGTCGACGACATGCTGGGACTGTTCGGCGATTTCCGGCCGAAATTCGTCAAGCGCTATGCCGACCTCAGCCAGGCTGCTTCGGCTGCGATCGCGACCTACGCGCGGGAGGTGAGGGAGCGCCGCTTTCCAGCCGCCCAGCATGTCTTTGGCGATGAGCCAAGGACCGTCACAGCAGGAGAAGCTGCATGAGAATCCCGATCGCACGGACCGTCGCGGAGTTGCGAGCGGCTGTCGCCGCATGGCGTCAGAACGGCCTCAAGGTCGCTGTTGTACCGACCATGGGCGCCCTGCATGAGGGGCATCTGAGCCTGGTACGTGCGGCACTCGAGAAGGTTGATCGGGTCATCGTGACGCTGTTCGTTAATCCGAAGCAGTTCAACAGTGCGGCTGATCTTGCCGCCTATCCGCGCACAGAGCACGAGGACGCCGCCAAGCTCGCGCCGCTCGGCGCCCATATCCTGTATGTACCAGATGCGGCGGACATGTATCCGGAAGGTTTTGCAACCACCGTCTCGGTGAATGGCGTGACCGAGGGGCTGTGCGGGGCTTATCGCCCGGGTCATTTTGATGGTGTGGCGACGGTGGTAGCAAAACTCTTTCTGCAGACGGGCGCCGATGTCGCCTTCTTCGGCGAGAAGGATTTCCAGCAGTTGCATGTCGTGCGCCGGCTCGCCCGCGATCTGGACATTCCAATCGAGATCGTCGCCTGCCCGACGGTTCGCGAGGAAGACGGTCTGGCGATGTCGTCGCGCAATGCACGCTTGTCGCCGTCGCAGCGGCAGGCTGCACCGAAACTTGCCGCGATCCTGTTCGAGGCCGCCGCGCGTATCGCCGGCGGTGCGTCGGTCGACGCCACACTCGACGAGGCGCGCTCGGCGATTGCCGCAGCAGGCTACGTCCGGATCGAGTATCTTGAGCTGCGGGCCGAAGAGGACCTTGCGCCGATGCACATGTTTGACAGGCCTGGCCGCTTGCTCGTGGCTGCCTGGCTTGGCGATACGCGGCTGATCGACAATGTCGCAATGCCGGCCCGGCAAGGAGCCATCACGCGCGCGGCGGCTTGAGGCGGATCACCCTCTACCGTCACTTCGAAACGCGCGATGCGCGCTCCGAACGAGGCAGCGCTGCACACCCGCAACGATATCACGTTCCAGAGCAACCGGAGGGCTGAGCACGGGTACCGCGTGTCTATTGGAGCGCGGGGCAGCGCCTGAAGGAAGCGATGCCGGCAACCTGACGACAACCTACATCCGCCCCGCATCACGCAAAGCTGAATTGCGAAGCCGAACTGATTTGCTTCGCGTCGGGCAGGTCAATCTCGATCCGATCTCGGAGGGAAAAAATAGAGTCGGATCAGGGCTGTCCTCCATCAGCCGACATATCGAAAACTTCTGTCGATCCTCAATCTCCCGCCTGCCGCTTGCCCACTCCGCATCCTACCCATCGCCAGCCAACGTTGTTGAGTTCGGTAGAACTGGAGTAGAGACCGCGCACGCCATTCCGGTGGCTCGGGGTCTCAGATATGCTCCATGAGGTGCTCGAGTGACCTACTTGTTGCCGAAGGAAAAAGGGCATTCTTGGTTCGCGTGTTCCAGTGTGCCGACAAAAAAGATGGACCTGTTTCACAAACGAGGGACAAGCTGGGCGCAACTGTCGTTGGGTAGAGCTATAAAC
>NZ_RZSX01001079.1:0-1857 GCF_004023105.1 Mesorhizobium sp. M5C.F.Ca.IN.020.32.2.1
GCGTGACGGTGAGGGCAACGACACCCGAAAGCACCACCGAGCCGGCAAGCGTCACCGCGAATTCGCGAAACAGTGCGCCGGTCAGGCCGCCGGTGAAGGCCAGCGGCGCGAATACGGCGGCCAGCGTTATCGTCATGGCGATGACAGCGGACGAGATCTCCCGCATGCCGTTGAAGGCCGCCTGCATCGGCGACAAACCGTCTTCCTCCATATGCCGGTGAATGTTTTCTACCACCACGATGGCATCGTCAACGACGAGGCCGATCGCCAGCACCATGGCCAGCAAAGACAGAAGGTTGATCGAATAGCCCAGCGAAAACAGCAGGAAACAGACGCCGATCAGCGACAGCGGAATGGTCACGATCGGCATCAGCACCGAGCGGAACGAGCCGAGGAAGAGCAGGATGACGACGATGACGATGGCGACCGCCTCGCCGATGGTCTTGAACACCTCCTCGATCGAGGCGCTGATCTGCTCGGTCGAATCGTAGACGATCTCGATCGTCATGCCTTGCGGCAGCGTCTCCTGGATCGTCGGCACGATTTCGTGGATGGCCTCCGCTGTCGTCAGCGGATTGGCGGCCGGCGTTGGGAAGATGGCGAGAAAGATGCCGGGCTTGCCGTTGAAAGTGACCCTGGTGTCGGTGTTCGCCGCGGCGAGCTCGACGCGCGCCACGTCGCGCAGCCTCACCACATTGCCGTCCTTCGATCGAAGCGGAAGAGCGGCGAAAGCTTCCGGCGTCTGCAGCGTCGAGCGAACGGTAATCGAGGAGGCGACGTATTCGTTTTCGGTGTTGCCGGGTGCTGACAGGAAATTCGATTCGTTGATGGCGGTCAGCACTTCCGACGCCGTCACGCCGCGCGCCGCCAGTTTGATCGGGTCGATCCAGACGCGCATCGAATATTCGGCGGCCCCGAAGATCTGCACGTCGGCTACACCCTCGACCGTCGACATGCGCGGCCGCACGACGCGCTCGATATATTCGGTGAGCTGTTCCGGCGTCATGTTCGGATTCTGCATCGAGATATACATCATCGCGAACTGATCGCCGGTACCCTTGACGATCACGGGGTCTTCGGCCTCGTCCGGCAGATCGCCGCGCACGCCTTGTACCTTCGACAAGACTTCGTTCAGCGCGACGTCGGGATTGGAGCCGAGTTTCATCTGCACCGTCACGGTGCTTAGGGACGACCGGCTCGCCGACGTGACGTAATCGATGTTTTCGGTCGAAGCGACGGCACGGGCGATCGGCGCGGAAATGAATCCCTGGATCAGGTCGGCGCTGGCGCCGGGATAGACCGTGGTGATCGTGATAGCCGTTTCTTCGACCTCCGGATACTGCCGGATCGAAAGGTTGAAGATGCCCTGAAAACCCAGAAGCAGGATCATCAGGGCGAGCACGGTCGAAAGGACCGGGCGGCGGATGAAGAGGTCGGAAAGGCTCATTTCTGGGCTGCCTGCTGGTTCGCCGGCTTGGTCGGATCGATCGTGTTGTCGACGGCAACGGACATGCCGTTGGAGAGCCGGTTCTGGCCGGCGGTAACAACCTCGTCTCCAGGCGCGATGCCCTCGAGGATCTCAACCAGGCCGGCGTTGCGGCGGCCGGGCTTGACGAACACCTGGGCGAGCACGAGCTGCGGCTTCTGTTCTTCCGCTGTCGGTTCGGTCGGCGTTGCCGCCGGTTCTTCGTTGGGTTTTGCCGCGGGCGCTTCGGCTGCGGGCTTCGCAGTATCCGTGGCGGGCTTTTCTTCCGGCTTTGCCGCAGCAGGAGGGGCGGCGCCATTGGCCGCCGGCTTCGCCGGACGCACCACAAAGACAAAGTCACCGTAGAGGCTGGAGGTCAGCGCGGTCTGCGG
>NZ_RZSX01000107.1:0-10832 GCF_004023105.1 Mesorhizobium sp. M5C.F.Ca.IN.020.32.2.1
GGTATGGACTATCCCGGAAGCGCGAATGAAAATGCGACGACCGCACCGCGTTCCTCTTTCAACGCAGGCTTTGGATATCCTGGCCGAGCTTAAAAAAATCTCCGGCGCTGGGACGCTGCTGTTTCCAAGCGTGCGATCGCCTTCTCGTCCGATTTCCGACAATACACTCAACGCCGCCCTGCGTCGCATGGGTTACAGCAAGAATGAAGCAACGGCCCATGGCTTCCGAGCAACGGCATCAACTCTGTTGAACGAATGCGGCAAGTGGCATCCAGACGCCGTAGAGCGACAGCTGGCTCATATTGAAAATAACGACGTTCGGCGCGCCTATGCCCGGGCGGAGCACTGGGAAGAGCGCGTCAAGATGATGCAGTGGTGGGCAGATTATCTGGAAAAAATTGAGAACGCCGGAACGCGCGGGTAAACTCAATCAGATGCGGGCAGCCAGCTGTCCGGCACGTATCGCGAACGTCCGGTTTACGCTGCATAGCGGCCGTTGAGGCCTGCGTTGCCGCTCTCCCGAAGCGGACATCCCTGGGGAACCTGGCGGCCTGAAGGCGGAATGGGTGATCCGACGAAGGCCGAGAGCGCTGCGATCTAGCGAGGGCTGGAACAAGGCATGGTTCAAGGCCAGTGCCGGAGCGCCGCGCTAGCTGATTCCACACTTGTTGAAGCCGACATGATGGGAGACCTATCTAAGGCCCATGTCCACACGCCAGAAAATGGATGCAGCTGCGAATTTGATCGAAGGGTGGACGCTCCCGTCTGCGGCCACGCTTGGGTCATCGGTCCGAGCCAGAGGGATCGTTCGCGAAGTGCGAGCCACCTGCCTTTGGCGGCGAAAAAGCTGCTCGGTATCGAGGTCGGGGTGCTCACCTTGCGCATGCCGGAAGGCGCCTATGGCGATTTCCGGACTGCGTCGGCGATTGTGTCCAAAACGCTGGAAGGCATCGAAGGCCTGCCCGTAATTCCCCGTGAAGTCGAAGACATCCTGACGATCTCTTCGGCAGAGCGGCACCGGTGGCTCAAGGACGGCCGCTTGCAAAGCACAGGCACACGTACGGTGAAACTTCGTGGTCGCGCAAGGAAGGTAACTTTTCACGTGTTTGACCCACGTCACATCGAGGACGTGCTCGATCGCGACTTGGTTACGGTCTGGCGCGAGGACGACGCGATAGCTGCTGCAGAGAATAGGCGGCGGGCCGCCGGAAAGGCCGCCCTGAAGCGTGCGCAAAAGAGCGGCCGCAGGGCCGCGTCTGCGCCTGACAGCACTCGGGACGAGGTGTCACGTCAGAAACTGAAGGGCTGGGACGAATTCGAGAGTGACGGACTTCTGCGCTGATTCAGCGAAAAAAGATTCTTTCGCTGCTCCTGCCCACTACGACCGCACTGGCCCGAATCCTGATCCGGGTCGCGCGCCTGACCTCCGGGAGTCAATGGGCGTAAACAGTCCGCGAGTCTGGTTCCGGCCCAGGTAGGCGACAGTAACGGGCCGCCATATCGGCCGTTCACCACGGGCGACACCATTTCCCGAAAGCAGCGAGCCGTTGGCGCGCGTCATCGGTATCCCTTTTAAGTCCCAGGGGATACTGTTGCCGCCCATCAGCCGTCTTATCGGTATGGCGAAGCCGCTGATCTGTGTTAAGCCGCCGCCCGAACAGCCGAAGGAGTACACCCGTGAGCGAGCCGACCGTGGCCGAGGCGACCGACAGCATCTATGCATCGCTCCGGGCGAACAATGCCGACATCGATGCAAATATCGCGGCGCTCAAAGCGGCGCTGACGCGAGAGGGGATAGAACAGGCGGTGCTCGATCCGACCAGGCTGGCGCAGAACAACCGTTCGAGCCGCAAGGTGATGCAGGCTTATTTTCGGCAGCGCGGCGTGACGTGAGGTGGGCCAATTCATGGAACACGAGCCCTGCAAGATACGTTTCATCTTGGCTGAGCATGGTGCTTAGCAGCGGGTCACTTGACCAGCCAAGCGTGCAAAATGCAGTGATGCCCGTCAGATAGACGTCCAGGCCCTGCCTCTGAAGTGCGACAGCGGTTTCAATCGCAGACCTTTTGGAGAAGTATCCTCGGTACGGAACGCATCCGAACACCGGAAAGCACCATGTTCGTGGCGTCAGCGAGAATTCCGACGCTGCGAAGACGGCCCATGTCACGGCGTCCCGACCAACGTTGACATGGCTGCGGTAGCTATTGTTGTCTGGAAGCGCTAGTTCATCTATCGCAAACTGTCGGATGGCGCTCGCCGATTCCATTCGAGCGCGTAATGTCCCAGGGATCGAAGGATCGTCGATCAGCTCTTCGACATCCTGGCGCGCCGCCATGATCTCCACGTGACCCTTCAAGGATTGTGCGTAGTAAGAAATGCTGGTGCAACCTGCCAGGCTGGACATCACGATCATCGCAGCAACCGAACGAAAAAATGCACGCATCACGGTTGCCCACGGCATTTGCTCACACGTCCGGATAGGGCAAACGTCGCAACTACGCCCGGTCCCAAACAGTGGCTCCAATTTGGTTGATGTCCTGGATGGGGGTTTAGGTTAGACGTTCGTCTTCGGCAAGATTGTCACAATGTGGTCATTCGCTGCCAAATTGCCGAATGTCCGCTATAAGCCGGACACGGCGACGTGGAACTATCCGCCTAGGAGGTCTTTTTCTCCTGAAGCTTCCGGTCGCATCCGGCCCAACGCTGTTGGTCCGCAATGCGCCCACGTCGGCCATAGACGCAAATTGTCTCCTCCCAGGAAGTAGTCGTTGCCGATGACCATGCTCCAGGTCGTAGTCGCGCTAATAGCTGCCATTGGGAATCGTTCCGCGAAGATAGTTCGGGGAAGCTGAACGACGACCGTGCAAGCGGCCTGCCGAGGCCGTCGAAATTGTCTTCGAAATCGTTCCTATTGTCGAAAAGTCCGCTCTCGCCCTCTAGGCGGCCTGCTCGCAGAGGAAAACTTCACAACTAATGCACAGTGTGTCACAATCTGAATTGGGAGCCTGGGGGGAAATATGGACGAGCCGCGTCTAGGTCTACGCGGCGCTTACGAGGCCTTATTCCGATCGCGCGGATTATCGCTCCCTGATGGGCGCCCACTTTATCGCTACCGATTCAGCCGACAAGAGTTCGAGGGCGTTCGGGAGGTCCTAAAACGCCATGGACCGACCGCGCTGAACGACTCCCATGGTCAGGCTTTGTTCGTTGCTTTCACAGCCGAGTGGTATCGCCGGGAACGCGCCGGGGGGGCTTGGGACTGGATCAGACCCTTAGCTGTCCTTGGAATTCGATATCACGCGAATGATTCGGCCGCCGACGTGCGCTACGCGGTGGTGCGGGAAGCCGCCGAAGCTGGCTTGAAACGGTGGCGACGCCCTCAGCCGACCGACGTGCCGCTCCTCTTCGGCGTAGTGCGCGAGGCGGGTTTTCCAGCTGCTGCCATCAAAGAGGGAACCTTGGGGTTATGGCTGAAGCGCAGCATCTTGGCGATCGAAATGGGCTTCACACCTGCCGAGGCCGTCGCAAGTGAGGCATGGCGGGCGGGCGAAACGCTTGTTCAGGCGCTGGTGGAGCCAGCCGTGGCGCTGTCCACGGTAATCGTTCGTTTCCGTCAACAATTGCCGCCCCTCCACGAACGAAATGACCGAGATCCCGTGCTCCACCTGGATTCTGTGGTGCCTGCTTGGCGCAACGATCTGCCTTTTGACTTGGAGGAAGGCGATTTTCGATCTCTGGTGGAAGACTTGGTCCGGACCCGGCGCGTCGAAGGGGGAGCCCTGGCGGCAAGCCGATTGCTGCGGCGCACCGCCGAAGGGTGGGCGCCGCGGGCCGAACTCACCTTGTCAGGTGAACTCGACGTGGTCCGAACATCTCCCCAATTGCAGGCAGCGATGGAAGGTGCCACTCGGCTGCGCATCTTTCCGCGGGGTGATCTGCCGGGTTTGAACCGGCCCATCGCCGTGCTGGAACAGGTGGAATCAGACGAGGCGACAGCGTGGGAGTCCCGTCCGCTGGTCAAGGCGTTCGAAGTTCCCGCTCGCCTGAACCAGGCAATTAGGTTGGCGGCAGTTGCAGGGGAGACCTTAGTCGAAGAGTTCACCGCGTTTGCCGGCGAGCCGGTAGACGCGCCTGTCCTCCTCTTCCAGCCAGATCCTGGCGTCGATTTTGAGAACGCGCTTGAACTAAGATTCATTGGCAGTTCGCCCTTTCGAAGCACTCGGCCATGGCTGGCTATGGCTGTAACGCAGGAGGCTCGTTCAGCACTGAAGTTCGAACAGCCTCCTTCTGACTTGGGAGACTGCATCCTCGATGGACGCTGTCTTCTGGCCTTCGTCGGGCAAGCTTCGCTCGACCTTGGTGATGGGCGTCTCACGTGGCGTAGCGCGGCCGAGCGCGAGGATACGAAGCGACTGATCCTCACAGGAGAGACTCTACGGCGGGTGCGCGAGACGGTGTTCCTAGGGACGCCAAAGGCTTGGCTTTCGGATGGTCAGCATCACACGCTGGTTTCGTCGGAAGACCTAATTTGGCGGTCGTTGGGGAGAGGCTCGTGGCGTTCTTCGAACAAACACGCGCCCCTGGGCAGGGTCGAGATCGCAATGAGGCGGGGCGGTGAACTGGTCGCTTGGACCTGCGCCGACGTTGCGCCGCGTGAATTGGTGCTATCGGGAGAACCGCGAACCCACTCGTTGAAAATCGAGAATCTGCTCGGGGCCAGCGTTGCGGCGAAGGGCGGTCAGATCCTTCCGATCTCCAGGAATGGTGATGACGCGCGCGTCGATCTTCGACTCCACACCCCAGGCGCGATGCTACACGTGGCGCTGCGATGGGACACCCAACTCGACCTAACGCTCGCTGATCCGATTGCCGAGCCGCTCCTGTTGACCCCGGACATGCGGCCCGCCGTAAGCCGGGCCCAGATTTCGATCGATCGACTGCATGGGTTCCGCCTGTTGGCGCCTGGCGGTCGCGACCTATGGCTGGTGGTTCGGCAGGGCGCAGGACAGCCCGTGCAGGCCACGCGTCGTATCGACGGTCTCGTCCCGCTATCGGCCTTTCAAGACGAATTGCGGGATCTCCTTGGTAGCTTTCCGGACCTCGATGCGGAGGTGCGCCTGAGCTGGGCCGGTCGAGGTGACCACTTCGCCGAGATCGCCTGGTACGACGAAGACCAGCCGCTGGTGGCCGAGAAAGGCATTTCGCCGTTCTCGGGCCTTTCGAGTATCCTTGGTTGGAATCTGGATGCGCTAGCGCTGACGCAGCCTACCGCGAAACTCTCCAACAACCTTCCACGCCTTTCCTTGCAGGAATTGCAGACGCGACTCCTGCAAGAGCTCGGTCCGGGCCCCTGGCTGATCTTCGGGCGAACCAATGACGGGACCTCGCTCAGACCGAAGGTGGTCGCCCAACCACCGGGCGACGACGATCGTGGAAGTGCGCTTCGTCTGGCCTTCAGGATCGCACGACGTGACGCCCGGGACGATGCATTTGCTACAGTGTTAAAGCACCCGGAAGCCTTGAACCGCGCTGATCTCCGCCTCTTGGTCGATCTGAGCGTGGCCGCGCGGGATCGCAACGTGCCCGTGCCGGCGATCGATGCCCTGCGGTCACTTTGCCGTGCCCCCCAGGCGGCTCCGTGGATCCTGTCGACCTGCGACACTCTTGAGGAGCGCGACGCCGTGATCCGGCTACAAAGTGAGTTACCCTTCCTCTGGTGCGCAACGGAAGTCGAGCACTGGGTGTCTGCGTTTCGAACGAGAATTGACGAGTTGGAGCGCCGCCTGGAACGGTTGGAACTACCGACTGCCGACGCAGGGCGCAATGTGGCGGCCGCCCTCGGCCAAATCGCTGATCTGGAGCCCGGGCTAGCGACTCATGCGTGGATCACCTTCCTATTGGTCGCGCCACGAGCAGATTTGGAACCCGGCCTCATCGGAAGGCTATGCCGGCGTCCGAAGGAAACGCTTCGGGAACTCGCCGAAGCGTTCGTGACTCGTCAGAGTGAGCATCGCGAGCCACCGACCGGATTGCATCTCGCGGGGCTCCTGCCAGAGCGACGCGAGCTTTGGGAGCGGTACGACCCAGCCTTCGCGGATTTGATCGCTGCTCCCCTAGTGGCGGCGCGAATGGCGGCCGGCAAACTCCATCAAAACCCGCAGGTTGTCGGACGATGTCGGGCCGCTTGGCTCCACGACCGTCAGCTCTTCGAGAGCGCTCTCGCCGTCGCCCTTGGACGCGAGACTATAGACCCCGGCACCACCCAACGAATGGACCTGTGATGGAAATCGAGAGGCTTCTGGCGCGGCTGCCACGCGATGCTGCAGATGCGATTGTCGGTATGGCTCGACTCCGTTCAGTCGATCTCAATCGGCATCTGCGTGAGGGCTTGGGTGCGCGCGCTGGTCAGCCTAACTCGGCCCTCTCCGAACCGTTTGTCGAAGGCGCTTATCCCTGGTTGCCGTTAGAGGGCGGTTGGGGCGGATTGCCGGCTGGCCTTTTGCACCCAAGAACGCTCGAAGTTCTGCGTGAAGTCGCATACCCGCCCTACACCCACCAGGTGGACGCTTGGAAGCAGCTTTGCGGCGAACGCGCCGCTTCGGTGATCGTGTCGAGCGGCACAGGCTCAGGGAAGACAGAATGCTTTTTGACACCGATTTTGGATGGGCTGGTTCGATCCTCCGATAGCGGTGCAAAACCGCTCGAAGGAGTGCGCGCGCTGATGCTCTATCCGCTCAACGCACTTATCGCCAGCCAGGAGGAGCGGCTGTCAAAGTGGTTCGCCCCCTTCGGCGGAGCGCTGCGCTACTGCCTCTACAATGGCGACACGCCGGAGAGTGTGCGGAGCACCGCCGCGCGTGGGGAACCCTGGAAGGTCGCTGATAGGACGACACTCAGGCGCTCGCCTCCGCCGGTTCTTGTCACCAACGTTACCATGCTGGAGTACATGCTGATCCGGCAGAAGGACGCACCGATCCTGCGGGCGTCACAAGGTACGCTTGACTTCGTGGTACTGGACGAAGCGCACTCATATGTCGGCGCCCAGGCGGCCGAAATTGCTCTCCTACTACGCCGCGTCGCGCTTGCTTTCGGTCGCAAACCCGAAGAGCTCCGATACGTCGCGACCTCAGCGACGATCGGCGGCCCGGACGCCGCCGAGCTACGATCCTTCCTTCGAGATCTGTCAGGCGCACCAGAGCAAAATATTCACGTGGTAAGAGGTGTTAGGGCGTCGCTACCGGCCTCTCCTGCCCTCAATAGCAATCTCATCGAACTTGACGAGATAGCGGGCATGGAACCGCTCCAGGCCGGTGAGATCTTCGCTAAGTCTGCACCGCTAAGGGTCCTGAGGGAGCAGTTCAGAGCCGGCGCCATCGTAGGCTGGAGCGGCTGGAGCGCGCAGGCGCGCCAGATCGGCGGCGCGGACGTAGACCCGAGGCGCCTGCTTGTCGAAGCGTCAAGGGCGAAGGACCCACATTCCGATCCGGCGCTGGCCAGCGCTGGCGGAGACTCAATCCTGCCGGTCCGCCTACACCTCTTCCACCGGACGCTTTCCGGTCTCTGGGCCTGCGTGAACCCGACCTGTCCCGGGCGGCCCGCCGCATCTGAAGCAGCCGACTGGCACTTCGGCGCCGTCTTCCTCGAATCGCGAGAGCATTGCTCACACTGCGGATCGCTCGTGCTCGAATGGGCCTATTGCATTCAATGCGGCGATGGTGCGCTCAAGGCTGAAGAAACTGCCGACGGATCGCATCTTGTGGCCTGGACAGGCGGCACAGGGGACGGTGAGTTCGAGCAAACGCTCGATCGCGACGAAACCTTCGGCGCCGAAGACGACACACAAGACGATGCGCCGCTGACCACATCCCCGGTCGTGAACCGCCGATATTTAGGGGCGCGCGGGGCACGGCCGTCTCCGATAATCCGCTTCGAGCCAAAAACCGGTGCGATCGTCGAGACCGTGGACGGCGCGGGGTTACCAACGACCGCGAGCCGCCACGTAGGTGAGTGTCCATGTTGCGGCTGGGCACCCAAGAAGGTGGACCTCGAGGCCGGCGTGCTTCGATCGCTCGTCGCGGGTGCGCCCTACTTGATGTCTCAGATCACCCCTGGACTCGTCGGGCACCTATCGCCAAAACCTGACGCTGACGAGCCCTTGCCGCTCGACGGCCGGCAACTGATTACCTTCACCGATGCGCGGCAGGGCACGGCCCGACACGCGGCGAACTTGCAGGTGGCATCGGAGCGCGGCTTCGTCCGAAGCTTTCTCTACCACTTTGTGCAGGATCGTCCCGTGCGGGACGACCAGGCCATCGCCGCGATCGAGGCTAAGCTCAAGCGACTGGCCTCCGACGAGCAGGACGGGATCACTCTCAGCCTCATGGCTGACCTTCGGTTGGCGCGAATCAGGCTCGAAGGGGTCGCCACCCCGAAGGCCTGGCGCCAACTTGTCGATCGACTCGCCGCTGAGCCCACAATCAACCGCTTTCTCTCGAATCTCTGGGTCGAGCGCGAAGAGACTTTCTCCGACCCAGCGCGGCTCGCTGAATTCATGCTATATCGGGAGATCATGCGACGGCCCGTCCGCGCCAACAGCGCTGAGACATTGGGCCTTTTGCGCTTGACCATTCCCGGCCTGGACGAGCCCAACGTGGTCGTTCCGGCTTCCGCAACGCGCTTAGGGTTGAATGCAGACGACTGGCGCGACCTCGTGCGCCTTCTCCTTACGCATTTTGTCCGAACTAACGTCATCCTGGATTTCGACGCTAAACGTTGGATGCGTTGGATTGACCGCCGCCAGAGCCACGTGGAAATGGTACCTTTCGAGCCTGCGCTTCCCTCAAGCCGATACGTCCGCTTCTGGCCACACCCCTACGGTCCAAGACCTTCTCGCGTGGTTCGGATGCTTGTCCAGGCGCTTGGTCTCGATCGCGATGATCCAAGCGTTCGGGATGACTTGAACGAACTTCTGCGGGCAGCATGGTCGACGTTGCAAAGGTTCATGACGGTCAGTCCGAATGGCTTCCGGCTACGGCTCGGCGACATGAATGTCACGCCGATCGAAAGGGCCTTCTGGTGCCCCAACACTCGACGTCTGGTGGACACGACCTTCCGCGGACTAAGCCCATACGACAAGCTCGGTGTGCACCCGAAAGCCGAAGCCGTCGACATGCCGACCCTGCCGTTTCCATGGCGCCGTGATGCCCACGGAGGTCGCGTCTCCGATTCAATTCTCGACGACTGGCTAGCGACCGATGAACGTGTCTCGCTCCTGAGGGCCAAGGGGGCCTGGGGCGATCAGCAGGATCGCGCGGCGAGGTTCTCGCCGTGGCTGCGCGCGGCGGAGCACTCCGCTCAGCAACCGAGTTTCCTGCTCCGCGACTACGAAAACGCCTTCAAATCTGGAAAAGTCAACGTCCTTGGCTGCTCGACCACCATGGAGATGGGCGTTGACATTGGAAGCATCGAGGCGGTTCTAAACACCAATGCGCCACCGGCGATCGCTAATTACCGGCAGCGTGTCGGCCGGGCGGGACGGGCGCGTCAGCCGATCGCTCTTGGCCTGACGATTTGCAAGGATCGACCGCTCGACCGACTCGCGTTCGCAGATCCCGGCGCCTTCCTGGCGCGAGAAGCGCCCGCGCCGGTGGTCAGTCTCGAAAGCCCAACCATCGCTCGACGTCACGCCCACGCCCTTCTTCTTGCGCGCTTTCTGGCCACTCAGGGCGCCGAACTTCACAAACTGACGAATGGCGCCTTTTTCGGCCTCGGACTCAGCGCAGAAGTCCTGAATAACTTGCCTTGGCGTCGCTTCCTAGCATGGCTCGACGCCGCCGCTGCAGGTCTCAAGACGATGACATCGGATCTTGAGGAGGTGTTGCGCGGGACCCCCGTGCGACCAGACCCCGACCTCTTCGAAGGTGTCCGGGATACGATCGAGCGCATTCAGTCGGATTTGAGCGCGGAATGGGACGCACTAAGGGGCGATGAGCCGGATGCCGAAACCTCTGTGGTATCCAAGGCGCGGGACTTCCAACGTCGGAGGCTCCAGGGAAATTACCTTTTGGGTGAACTCGCCGGTCGCGGATTCCTACCGTCATATGGCTTCCCGAGCGACGTGGTGTCCTTCGTGACGGAGACTGGGGTCGAGCGACACAAGCGAGAGGACTCTGGCGAGAACCGCTTTAGTTCTCGAGGATACCCATCCCGACAACGCGACATCGCCATATTCGAGTATGCGCCTGGGCGGAGCTTGGTGGTGGACGGTGTCGTGCGAGAGTCCGCGGGCGTCACGCTGAATTGGAAACGTCCCGCCGATAAGGCCGGTGTGCGGGAGGTGCAAAGCCTTCGTCAGATGCGCCATTGTCAGTCCTGCGGCGCGTTACTGTCGGCGCCATCCGCCGTGTCTCCCGGCGCCTGCCCCGATTGCGGCAGCTCTGACTTCAAGATCATGCGATTCCTCGCTCCAGCCGGTTTTGCCGTCGACGCGCGCTACGAAGTTCATGATGACCCCTCGGACACCGGGACTTCAATGCTCGTCGACCCCTGGGTCTCGGCGCGCACTCTGGCTTGGCGCGCTCTCCCGGACCCAAACGTCGGGCGCCTCCGGACCGGCTCGGACGGTCTGGTCTTCTGGTTCAATCCAGGTCCGCACGGCCATGGGTTCGAGGTCTGCCTGCACTGTGGCCGCGCGGAAGCCGAACACCAAGCGGATGGCGCCGGGTCCCTCGCGGGGCACCGTCCACTTCGCGGAGGCCCCCGTGCGGCCGACGAACGCACCTGCACAGGCGCGCCGGAGATCAACCCCTATGCCGTGGCGCGCCATCTACGAC
>NZ_RZSX01001080.1:0-1853 GCF_004023105.1 Mesorhizobium sp. M5C.F.Ca.IN.020.32.2.1
ACATATTGGGGTTGATGAAGCTCCTGCCGCATCGCTATCCGTTCCTGATGATGCGGTCGATCATCAGGAACGGATAGCGATGCGGCAGGAGCTTCATCAACCCCAATATGTCGACCGCCTCGAGCGTCGTCGCCGCCACCATCTCAGTTCTTCCCTCCGTCGCTGGATTTGCGCGCCCTGGCCAGTCTTCGCAGAGCCGCGATCTCCCGCATGGCTTCGGCCATGGGCTGCGCTGGGTACCCACCCCAAATCTCGCCCGCAGGGACGTTGCTCATGAACCCGCTTCTTGCAGCAAGCTTGGCTCCTGTTCCTATGGTCAGGTGATCTGCAAGGCCGACACCGCCACCCATGGTGACGTTGTCGCCCACCGTTACGGAACCGGAAATACCCGAAAGGCCGGCGATTATGCAGTTGCGGCCGATACGGACGTTATGAGCGATCTGCACCAGATTGTCGATCTTGGTGCCTTGACCGATGATCGTGTCGGACATGGCGCCACGATCGACCGTGGTGTTCGAGCCGATCTCGACGTCGTCCTGGATAATGACCCGGCCGATTTGCGGGACGCGCTCCGGGCCCTTGGCGCCGGCCACGAAGCCAAAACCGTCCTGGCCGATGCGGGCGCCGCCATGAATGATGACGCGGTTGCCGATAAGCGCGTACTGGATGCTGACGCCTGGACCGACATAGCCGTCGCGGCCGAACTGGCAGGAGGGACCGATGACCGCATGAGGAGCGATGACGGTTCCGCTGCCGATAGATGCGCGGGGGCCGATGATCGCGCCGGCCTCGACGATCGCGCCGGCCTCGACATGCGCCGATGCATCGACATGGGCATGCGGCGAGATACCGGTTTCGCCAGTCATCGGCGCCGGTGTCGCAGCCGCCGGAAAAAGAAGGCGTCCGACCATCGCGAAAGCCTGTTGCGGGCGTGGATGGACCAAAACCGCGATGCCCGCCGGCGCTTTGCCGGCAAATTCGGCGGGACAGAGAACCGCCGCTGCCCGCAGCGATTGCATCAGCGCGAAGTTGCGCCTGCCATCGACGAAGACAAGAGCGTGCTCGCCGCCTTCGCTTGCCGGCGCCAAGGCTTCGATCGATATATCGGAGAGGTCGGAATCAACAAGCACCGAGCCGGTCAGATTCGCGACTTCGCCAGCCGTATACCGGCGTGATGGCGCGAAGAACACCGGATCGGTCATTCCAGAAGCTATATCCAGCTAGCGCATGACCCCGAAAATCGGAATCGATTTTCGGAAACGATCATGCGCAAAATCAAAGTTCTACAGCGTCCTTTGCGCGTCCAAGAGGACGCTCGGCGCTGTAGTGTCGGATCACTCTCTTCCGGACGCCAACGGCCCGGAAGCATCGTTGCCCGCCGATCAGAAGCGGGTCGATATACCGAAGTTGAATTCCTGTACCTCGTCGGTGTCCTCCTTGAGGACCGGAATCGCATAGTCGATGCGGATCGGGCCAAAGGGCGACGCCCACATAAGACCGACGCCGACAGAGGCGCGCCACTGCATGTCGACCGTCGACTGATCGACCAGTGCGGTCTCGATCTTGCTGCCATAGAGCGTCGCCGCATCGGCGAACACCGCGCCGCGCAGGCCGAAGCTTTCCGGAATGACCGGCATCGGGAACTGGGCTTCCGCAGAGGCATTGAAATAGGTGGTGCCGCCGAGATGGTCGTCGCTGGGTGCTGGGGCCGCCGGACCGATGCCGCCATAGGCGAAGCCGCGGATCATGCGGTCGCTGCTCTGGAAATGATCGAAGATGCGCAGGTCGTCGTTGCCGAAGCCCTGGATATGGCCAGCCCCGCCCGAAATCACCCCCACCAGATCAAGCTGCTC
>NZ_RZSX01001081.1:0-1850 GCF_004023105.1 Mesorhizobium sp. M5C.F.Ca.IN.020.32.2.1
CGCTTCCTCAACGATGTCGGGCTCGACTACCTGACGCTGTCGCGTAATTCCGGCACACTGTCGGGCGGCGAGAGCCAGCGCATTCGCCTGGCCTCGCAGATCGGCTCCGGCCTCACCGGCGTGCTCTATGTGCTGGACGAGCCGTCGATCGGCCTGCACCAGCGCGACAATGCGCGCCTGCTCGACACGCTGAAGCACCTGCGCGACATCGGCAACACGGTGATCGTCGTCGAGCATGACGAGGACGCCATCCTGCATGCCGACTATGTCGTCGACATCGGCCCGGCCGCCGGCATCCATGGCGGCCACATCATCGCGCAGGGAACGCCGCAGCAGATCATGGCCAGCCCGGCCTCGATCACCGGCAAGTATCTGTCAGGCGAGCTCGAAGTGGCTACGCCGGCCGTGCGGCGCGAAGCCAAGAAGAACCGGCGTCTGAAGATCGTCGGCGCGCGCGGCAACAATCTGAAGAACGTTACCGCCGAAATCCCGCTCGGCACCTTCACCGCCGTCACCGGCGTCTCCGGCGGCGGCAAGTCGACCTTCCTGATCGAAACGCTGTTCAAGGCGGCGTCGCGCCGCATCATGGGCTCGCGCGAGCACCCGGCCGATCATGACCGCATCGAGGGCCTTGAGTTCCTCGACAAGGTCATCGATATCGACCAGTCGCCCATTGGACGGACGCCGCGCTCCAATCCCGCCACCTATACTGGCGCCTTCACGCCGATCCGCGACTGGTTCGCCGGCCTGCCGGAATCCAAGGCGCGCGGCTATCAGCCGGGCCGCTTCTCGTTCAACGTCAAGGGCGGCCGCTGCGAGGCCTGCCAGGGCGACGGCGTCATCAAGATCGAGATGCACTTCCTGCCGGACGTCTATGTCACCTGCGACGTCTGCCATGGCAAGCGCTACAACCGCGAGACGCTCGACGTCCTGTTCAAGGGCAAGTCGATTGCCGACGTGCTCGATATGACGGTCGAGGAGGGCGTCGATTTCTTCGCCGCGGTGCCCGGCGTACGCGACAAGCTGGAGACGCTGAAGCAGGTCGGCCTCGGCTACATCCATGTCGGCCAGCAGGCGACGACGCTGTCGGGAGGCGAGGCGCAGCGCATCAAGCTCGCCAAGGAGCTGTCGCGCAAGGCGACCGGCAAGACGCTATACATCCTCGACGAGCCGACCACCGGCCTGCATTTCCACGACGTCGCCAAGCTGCTCGAAGTGCTGCACGAGCTGGTCGACCAGGGCAATACGGTGGTCGTCATCGAGCACAATCTCGAGGTCATCAAGACCGCCGACTGGGTGCTCGACCTCGGCCCTGAGGGCGGCGACGGCGGCGGTGAGCTGGTGGCGTCCGGCACGCCGGAGGATATCATCCGCGAGAAGCGCAGCTACACCGGCCAGTTCCTGCGGGAACTGCTGGAGCGGCGGCCCGGAGGCAAGCGCGAAGCGGCGGAGTGAATGAGGACTGGCTGGCGTCTGGAAGAACCTTCAAATGAAGATCAGAAGAGCGCTTGCCGGTGATTTTGACGCTGTCGCCCAGCTGACCGACGCCGCCTACGCGCCCTACACAGCCTTGTTCGGCGCGCGGCCGATCACCGAAGACTATGCGCCGCGGATCGGACGCGGCGAAGTCTGGCTGCTGGAAAGCAGCGGCGAGCCGGCCGGACAGATTGTCATCGAGCGGCACCCGGACCACACAATGATCTTCTCCGTGGCCGTCGGCCCTGCCTTCCAGGGCAAAGGTTTCGGCATCGCCCTACTCAGATGGGCGGACGAACAGACGCCTATGGCATCTGCCCGAGGTGCGGCTCTAGACCAACGCGAAGATGGAGCGGAACATCGCGCTCTACAAA
>NZ_RZSX01001082.1:0-1843 GCF_004023105.1 Mesorhizobium sp. M5C.F.Ca.IN.020.32.2.1
ACCCTAAACTCATGCGCGAAAACGGCCTGGGCGCTGACGAACAGGAGGGCGAGGAGGAACACGGTGACGCCGAGTCGCTCCTCGAAGCTGCGCAGGAAGGACCTGTTGCGGCCGAGCCGCGCGCGAAAAGTGTGAGACATGATAGCTCCAGGAACTGAGAAATCGCGCCGTCGGCCGGTCGCGAACAGTTTCGATGTTGAACGAATCCGCCCGCGAAAAATTCCGCAAGGCGATCTGGGACGGATCAGGCCTTAGCCGGCGGCGCGCGCGGATTCGACGGAGAGCGGTCGCGGCTGAAATCGAGGTGCCGGAACGCCGGCAGCACAAACGCGACGGTTTCAACGGAAAAGTTGCCGGCCAACATGCCGGCAGCGGGCGGCGGCGCGTAAGCCGCCGAGGCCATGCCACAGCCGAGCACACAGCAAGCCGGCACGTGCTGCTGGTGCGGATCGCCGCCTGGAAGCTGGGCCGCGCCCTCCTGGGTGCAGATGACATTGCCGAAGGCGTCGAGTTGCGAAGCATCGGGGAAGCCGGAGGCGAATGCGCCAAACACCGACTGGAGCACGAGCAGATAGGCCGCGGCGAACGCGGCCGGCATGCTCCATCGTCTCCGCCGGATGTTCAAAAGCCTGCCTCTTCACGCAGCAACGGCAAATACCTAGCACGTGCTCGGCGGGCGGAAAATCGCCAAATTACTACTGCGGCAACGCAGCGCTTTAAGCCCGCTACGGTTGCTGGCCCTCGGGGATCGAGGTCAACAGGGTATTGCGCGCCGACTTCAGATGCTTGCGGCAGGCAGCGTCGACCTTGCCGAGATCGCGCGATTTGAGCGCCGCGATATAGGCCAGGTGTTCCGCGACCGCCACTTCGTTGCGCTCGCGCTCCTGAGCCTTATTCCACTGGTAGTGGTAGTGGAATATCATGGCGATGACGTCGTAGAAATCGACGATGAAGCGATTGTGCGACGCGCGGTGGATCAGCCGGTGAAAGCGCTCGTCGAGCTCCGAGAATTCGTTGAAGCGCGTGGCGATCTCGCGCGCCAGCCGGCGATGCTCGTCTTCCAGCCGGTCGAGGTCGGCCCAGACCGGGCTGTCTTCCGGCAGGGCGGTGAACGCGGCAGCCGAGCGCAATTCGAACATCTCGCGGATTTCGGTCAATTCCAGCGCGAAAGCGCGGGTAAAACCTTTCAGCACCCAATGGCTGTTGCGGCGTTTCTCGATCAGCCCGAAGCGGGAAAAGCGGATCAGGAACTCGCGCACGCTGGTGGTGCCGACGCCGATCTCGCGCGCCAACTCGAGCTCGTTGATCTGCATGCCGGGCTCGGCGCCGCCGGCAAGCAGTCGCCGCATGAAGGAGCGCTCGATGATCTGCGACAGGGAGTCGGTCTCTTCCTCGGGGAAAAAATCGTCCGGCCGCGGCACGCGCAAAACCGTCTTGCTGCGCTTGTTCCAGGCAATCAGCCCCGTCTCTTCCATGCGCGTAAGGATGGTGCGGATCGTCGTGCGGCTGACGCCGAGCAGCGTGCCAAGCTCGGGCTCGGACGGCAGGCTTTTCGTTTCGTCGAGCAGCCGCAAACCCCGATTGTAGGCGTCTTTATAGACGTTGTTGCTCTTCGACATCCCCTGCCCCGTTACGCCGCCGCTTGCGGCGGCGGTTTGAAGCGCGATATGACAAATGTTCCAAACGCAAAGGCCCCCAAAAAAGCGAGAATCGCTTTTCGAAAGTCAGCCCTGGTTCCAGTGTCCGATCCTCTGCACATCCTTAAGAACGCGCGGCGCTGTCACGAAAAAACAATTGACGCAAAACTGTTTTTTCACGATAAAAGACATTAACTGTTAACAGG
>NZ_RZSX01001083.1:0-1843 GCF_004023105.1 Mesorhizobium sp. M5C.F.Ca.IN.020.32.2.1
GCCGATGGTTTAACGCGCAAGGCCGGCATCGACTATATGAAGTGGGCGATCGACTGCTCGGCTGCGCTCGGCGCCAAAACGCTGAGCGGCCCGTTGCATTCGACACTGGGCGCCTTCTCCGGTAGTGGGCCGACGGCGGCGGAGAAGAAGCGCTCCGTTGCCTCGCAACGCGCCATCGGCGACCATGCCGGCGAGAGGAACGTCACCATCGGGCTGGAGGCGCTCAACCGCTTCGAGTGCTACCTGCTGAACACGATGGACGATCTGTCCGAGCATATCGACGCTATCGACCGGCCGCATATCAAGGCGATGTACGACACGTTCCACGCCAATATCGAGGAGGCCGACCCGATCGGCGCCTATACGCGCAACCACAAAAATGTCGTCCATATCCATATTTCGGAGAATGATCGCGGCGTACCTGGGCGCGGCCACATTCCGTGGAAGGAAACGTTTTCGGCCATCCGCAAGAGCGGCTATGACGACTGGCTGACGATCGAGGCCTTCGGCCGCTCGCTGAAGGATTTGGCGGCGGCAACCAAGGTCTGGCGCGATTTTTCGGAAAGCCCGGAAGTCGTCTACCGCGACGGCTACAAGCATATCAGGAGCGGCTGGAAAAAGGCTGGTGCTTAGGACGCAGCCGAGCTTCCTCTCAGGCGATCTGAGCCGCCGGTGGCAGGCCGGCGGGCGCGCGCTCGCGCCGCTCGTCATTGCCGTTTCCGACTGTCCCCATCAGTTTGCGGCGAAGAAAACTGGAAATGTTGTCGAAGATAAAGACGACAACAAGGATCAGCACAACCATATAGAAAACATTGGCCCAATTGGTATTGGTGCGCATGGCCTCCCACAATTTCAGACCGATGCCGCCGGCGCCGACAGCCCCTATGATCGTCGCTGACCTGGTGTTCGATTCCCAGAAATAGAGCGATTGGCTAAGGAATACCGGCAGAACCTGGGGCAGCACGCCGTAACGCTGCACCATTGCCGGCGTGGCGCCAACCGAGCGGATGCCCTCGCGCTGCTTGTCGTCGATGTTTTCCAGCGCCTCGGAGTAGAGTTTGCCGAGGGTTCCGGTGTCGGTGAAGAAGATGGCCGACATGCCGGCCAGCGGTCCCGGACCGAAGCCGCGGGTGAAGAACAGCGCCCAGATCAGCATGTCGACCGAGCGCAGGAAATCGAAGAAGCGTTTTGTCACCTGGTTGGCGATCCGGCTCGGCGTGACGTTGCGTGCAGCCAGGAAGGCGAGCGGAAAGGCGACGATCGAGGCCAGCACCGTGCCGACAAAAGCCATGACGATGGTTTGCAAGAGTTTCAGCCAGACGTCTCCATGCTGCCACTCGGCGTTGTTGAGGATGTTGTGCCAGGCGAGCGCTGCGTTTGACCGTGACGGGTCGATGCGGGCCCCGGAGACGATCAGTGACGCGACCTCGCCGAACGGCTTTCCCCAGAATGGCGAGTTCGTGTCAAAGACGAAATTGGCCCAGCCGAAGAAACGTCTCCAGGCGACGACTTCGTCATTTTGCACCTCGGCGCGGCCGAGAAAGCCGAACGAGACGTAGGCTGTCGAGCCTGGCCTGCGTTGCTCGATCCAGTCGGGCAGCGGTGTGCGCGGCGTGACAGAACTGTCCTTGGCAATATCGAAGATGACGCTTTCGGCGCCGCGCGTCACGGCGACGAGGTTTGGCGTGATGGCGATCCGGCCATTGCCAAGGGTGACAGTCGCCGCCACAACGGCGTTTTCGCGCACCGTTTCAGGTGCAGCCGGAGCGGATTGGCCCAACGGGGCGGCCGGGTTCTCGGCGGTCGGCGCGCCGGGCGCCATAAACGAGTCCTGCGATGACTT
>NZ_RZSX01001084.1:0-1839 GCF_004023105.1 Mesorhizobium sp. M5C.F.Ca.IN.020.32.2.1
CAAGAGCGGCGGGCTTTGCCCGCCGCTCTTGTTTTTTGCCTTCGCCAAACTGCCTGTATCCAGCAGTTAGGCCGCCGGCCTCAGGCTGCCCTTGCTTCCGCTTTGTGGAGTGTGAAGGAATGTCCGTCGGCATCGAAAATATGCAGGTCGCCGGCATCGGCATTCAACCGCAGCGCAGCACCCCGCTTGACCTCGACATTGCCGGGCAGCTTGGTCACCAGCGGCAGTTCGGAGCGGCCGATGTCGACATAGACGAGCTGAACCTCGCCGAGCTGCTCGACATAGTCCACCGTTCCCTCGAAAAGATAATCCGTCCCGGTGGCGATCATCAGATCCTCCGGCCGCACGCCGAAGCTCACCGAAGCGCCCTTCACTGACGCTGGCGTGGCGATCGGCACCGTCGCCTTGCGCCCGCCGACATGACTGACGACGGTCGGGTCGCCTGATTTGTCGATCGTCGCCGGCAGGATGTTCATTGCCGGCGAGCCGATGAACTGGGCAACGAACAGATTGCCGGGTTTCTTGTAGAGATCCATCGGCGTGCCGACCTGCTCGATATGGCCCTCCTTGAGGACCACGATGCGGTCCGCCAGCGTCATTGCCTCCACCTGGTCGTGGGTGACGTAGATCATCGTTGTAGCCGGCATCGACTCCTTGAGCTTGGCGATTTCGATGCGGGTGGCGACGCGCAGTGCCGCGTCGAGGTTCGACAGCGGCTCGTCGAACAGGAAAACCTTCGGGTTGCGCACGATGGCGCGGCCGATGGCGACGCGCTGGCGCTGGCCGCCCGACATCGCCTTGGGCAGGCGGTCGAGATATTTTGTCAGCTGCAGGATTTCCGCGGCCTGGCGCACTCGCTTGTCGATCTCTGCCTTGCTCTCCTTGCCGATCTTCATAGAGAACGCCATGTTGTCGTAGACGGTCATGTGCGGATAGAGCGCATAGGACTGGAACACCATGGCGATGCCCCGCTTCGACGGCGGCACGTCGTTGACCACCTCGCCGTCGATCCTGAGCTCCCCGGAGGTGATTTCCTCAAGCCCGGCGATGGACCGCAGCAAGGTCGACTTGCCACAGCCGGAAGGGCCGACGAAGACGATGAACTCGCCCGACTTTATGTCGAGGTCGATGCCGTGGAGAATGTTGAGATTGCCGTATGATTTCTTCACTTGCCTTAGCGTGACATCGGCCATGATTCCCTCCAGTGAATTGCAAATTCAGTTGACACGCCCGAACCAGGCGCCGTAGCCACCGAGGCGGATAGAGCCGACGCCAGTTTGTCCCGAAAACCCGTGCCCCGGCAAGGGCTGCAGCGAGCGTCCGCCGAGATCGATTTCGGCCGGTCGGCTGCCGAGATTGAAGGCGCAGACGATCTGCTCGTTGCCCTCGCGGCGCGTGAAGGCGACCGTATCGCCCTGGCTTTCGATGAAGTCTATTTCGCCCTTGGCCAGCGCCGGATGCAAACGGCGGAAAGCGAGAAAGCGCCGGTAGTGTTCGAGCGGCGAGCTGTCGTCGCCCTGCTGCACATCGACCGCTTGCGAAAGGTGCTTGGCGGGCACGGGCAGCCAAGGCCTCGCCTTGGAGAAGCCGCCATTGCCGTCCGCGCCATTCCAGACCATCGGCGTGCGGCAGCCGTCGCGGCCCTTGAACTCCGGCCAGAAGCGGATGCCGTAGGGGTCCTGCAGGTCCTCGAATTGCAATTCCGCTTCGCCAAGGCCAAGTTCCTCGCCCTGATAGATGCAGACCGAACCGCGCAGCGACATCAGCAGCGCCGAGATCACCTTGAGATAAGCGGTCTGGTCGGCCTCGCCCGCCGCCCAGCGCGAGGCAGTGCGCATC
>NZ_RZSX01001085.1:0-1838 GCF_004023105.1 Mesorhizobium sp. M5C.F.Ca.IN.020.32.2.1
GGGCATGACCTTCGTCATAATCACCGGCGGCATCGACCTTTCGGTCGGTTCGGTGCTTTGCCTGTGTTCGATGGTGCTGGCGGTGACCATGCATGCCGGCTACGGCATCGAGATCGGCATTGCCGCTGCAATTGCGACAGCGCTGATCATCGGCGCCTTCAACGGTATCTTGATCGCCTATCTCGGCTTTCCGCCGTTCGTGGTGACGCTCGGCATGCTGTCGATTGCGCGCAGCCTTGCCATGGTCGCCTCCAACAACACCGTCGTCTTCCAGTTCGGGCCGGATCACGACAAGCTTCTGGCGCTGGGCGGCGGCGCCTTTGTGTTCGGCATCGCCAATCCGGTGCTCTACACGATCGTGCTGGCACTGATCACCGGCTTCGTCCTGCGCTGGACGAAATTCGGCCGGCACATCTTCGCCATCGGCGGCAACGAGCATGCGGCGACGCTGACCGGCGTTCCGGTGCGCCAGATCAAGGTCGCGGTCTATATGATCTCGGCGCTCGCGGCCGGTATCGCCGGCATCATCCAGACCGGCTGGCTTGGCGCCGTCACCACCAATCTCGGCAACGGCATGGAGCTTCAGGTCATCGCCGCGACCGTCATCGGTGGCGCCAACCTGGCCGGCGGCATGGGCACGGCCTTTGGCGCCGTCGTTGGCGCGGCGCTGATCGAAGTTATCCGCAACAGTCTCGGCCTGCTCGGCATCAATGCCTTCTGGCAAGGCGTGTTCATCGGCGGCGCCATTCTGCTGGCGGTCCTGTTCGACCGGATCCGCAATTTCAGGCGCAACGAATAGACCGCAGTTGACGAACGCTATTCGTTTCCCTTGCTATCGCTCAGTCTGATAATCGGCCGGTACGGCCCATGACGGGCGCCAGGCGTGCGCATGTGCCTTGACGCAGGCCCGGACTGAGCCCCACTATCCCCATTGCAGGCGAAGGGAGGCCAGTCGCCTGCGGGAGGATATACCCATGACGGAAGCGATCAGGCTCTACTGGGGCCGGTTCGGACATGTTTCTGTCCTGAACGTCGCCAGCGACTTCGTCACCCATGCCCATGTCGAGGCGCATATCATCATCTGGCTGGAAGGCACGGCCGGCGAGATGACCATCGGTCGCGAAACGGTGCGGCTTGGGCCCGGCACCGCCGCCGGCATCAATTCCTTCCAGCCGCACAGCCACGCTTTGTCCAGCGACGGCCGGCCCGGCCTGTTCCTCGCCTTCTACATCGATCCGGACTGGGCGCGCCGGCGTCGCGACCTGCCGTCGTCCGCGCCGCTATTTTCAGCACCGGCGATCACGCTGGAGCCCTGGCTGCACAAGGCGGCAGCCAACCTTCTCGACCATCTCAGCGACAATGAGAGCATCGACGACATCGCCAATTACGAGATCGAGCGCTTCATCGACAGCGTGCTCGACGCCGCCGACGCCTCGGCACCGCAAGTAGCACGCGCCCGCGTCCACACCATGCAGGATTTCCGTGTCCGCAAGGCGATCCAGCTGATGAAGGCCAATGTCTGCGAACGTATCTGCTTCGACGATGTGGCACGCAGCGTCGGCCTGTCGCGGCCGCATTTCTTCGCGCTGTTCAAGGAGCAGACCAATCTGACGCCCAACGTCTACTGGAACACGTTGCGCATGGAGGAAGCCGTGCGGCAGTTGCAATGGTCGCAGGAGCCGCTGATCTCGGTCGCCTGCAATCTTGGCTTCACCACCCAGGGCAATTTCTCGCGCTTCTTCCGCGATCATGTCGGCGTTCCGCCGACACTCTATCGCGAGGCGGCGCGGGCCATTTCCTGAGCCGCCTGGCAGCCGTTTTTCAGACTATTTGATAGG
>NZ_RZSX01001086.1:0-1833 GCF_004023105.1 Mesorhizobium sp. M5C.F.Ca.IN.020.32.2.1
GTACCAATTCCGCAGAGGTGCGTGAATCACCGCTGGCGAACAAGGTAACATCATGCCCCTGCCGAACAAGCTCCTCAGTCAGATATGAAACTATTCGCTCGGTCCCGCCATAGGTCCGCGGCGGCACGGCTTCGGTAAGGGGGGCGATCTGGGCAATTTTCATCTGCAACACTTCTCGAAAGTGAAGGTCACCCTTCAAAAAGCTCCGACGGCAATCCCCTTCCTCGCGTTCATTGCGGTGCGGTCCTCCTCGCCAACTCTCGAAGCGCCGATATGTTCCCGGCGGGAACAATCGCCGAGTCAGGGGAGTTCAAGCAGATGGACCAAAAGGAGAACCAGGATGGTTACGAAGCTTCAGGACACAAAAGCCGTCAAGGGATCGAGCGACGAGCATGGCGGCAACCGCGGCGGCAATCAGGAGAAGAAGGACAAGCCGCAAAAGAGCAGCCAGGCTGCCGGCAAGGATCCAAACCGCGGCGAGGACTGAACGATGCCTGCCCCGCAGGCGGACCGTAATGGCTGCGATCCCCGACCATCGATAGGAGTGACACCATGACAAAGACCAGCTCGTTTACGAAAGCCGAGCATCCTGTATCGGGAAAGAGGGCAAGCGGCAGCGACAAGGCCAAGGAACCGGCCAAGGGCGGCGCCCAAGCCAGGAACGCCCAGGAATGGGGCGGCGGATCGAAAGCGTCGAAGGGCAAGATCACCCGGGCAGACCGGGAAAACTCCAACTCGAGCCAGCGCAGCTAAGCTTTTGCATTCATCTAACTCAGTCGCCGCGGATTTCGAACTGCTTGGACGGGATGGGTTCGGATTGGGGTGGTTCGGTACAGGCCCATCTCGCCTGTCGTCTGCCCCTTCGACGTTGCAATTCGAAAATGATCGAAGGCCCCGTGCCAGAGCGCCGGCAATTGCGGCCTTGACGCGATGTGCATTAGGTCGTTTGTTGCGGGCGGGAGTGCCACGGGAGGAAACCATGGAAGTCACCCTGGGGGCGGATAGCCTCGCAGCGCGGTTCCACGTTTTCACGCCAATGACCGGCGAAGGCTCCCGCGCATGAATTCCGGAGCGATCCTCGAAGCCGCGGGATTGACTAAGGAATTTGGGGGTTTCGTCGCTGTCAGCAATGTCAACCTGACAGTCGAGCGAGGATCAATCCACGCGCTGATCGGGCCCAACGGCGCAGGCAAGACGACCCTCTTCAACTTGCTGACCAAATTCCTCCAGCCGACGCGCGGCACGATCCGCTACCAAGGCCGCGACATCACCAGGATGCAGCCGGCCGACATCGCGCGGCTGGGCCTTGTGCGCTCCTTCCAGATATCGGCGGTGTTTCCGCACATGACGGCACTCGAGAATGTCCGCATCGCGCTGCAGCGCCGGCGCGGCGACAGTTTCGATTTCTGGCGTTCCGAGAAAGTGCTCTCCAAGCTCAATAGCGAGGGTGCGGCTCTTCTCGCCGATGTCGGCCTGACCGAGTTTTCGGATATCCGCGCCAGCGATCTGTCCTACGGCCGCAAACGCGCGCTTGAGATCGCGACGACGCTGGCGCTGAACCCTGAGATGCTGCTCCTCGACGAGCCTATGGCCGGCATGGCGCAAGAAGACATCGAGCGCATCTCGGCGCTGATCCGGCGCATCTCCAAGAACCGCACCGTTTTGATGGTTGAGCATAATCTTTCGGTCGTAGCCTCGCTGTCGAACCGCATCACCGTGCTCGCGCGCGGCAAAGTCCTCGCCGAAGGCGACTATGCTGCGGTTTCCAAGGATCCGCGCGTTATAGAAGCCTATATCGGGGCCGGACATGTCTGAAGTTGAACTGACGAGCAG
>NZ_RZSX01001087.1:0-1831 GCF_004023105.1 Mesorhizobium sp. M5C.F.Ca.IN.020.32.2.1
GCGCTGATCCCGGAAGACCGCAAGACGGAAGGCCTGATGCTGCCGATGACGGTGCGCGAAAACCTCTCCTTCGCCGCACTCGACCGGCTGTCCAGGGGCGGCATCATCGACCGTGCCGCCGAGCAGCGGCTGATCGACGACATGGTAGCTCTGCTGGCGATCAAGACGGCAGGCCTCGACGTTCCGGTCGGCGCACTGTCCGGCGGCAACCAGCAGAAGGTCGTCATCGCCAAATGGCTGATGCGGCAGCCGCGCATCATCCTGCTCAACGACCCGACGCGGGGCATCGATGTCGGCACGAAGCAGGAACTGTATCAGCTGATGCGCAAGCTTGCCGACCAAGGCGCGGCGATCCTGTTTTACTCGACCGACTATGACGAGCTGATCGGCTGCTGCGACCGGGTGCTGGTGCTCTATGACGGAGCAGTCAAGCGCGAGCTGGTCGGCGCCGAGATAACCGAGCGGGCGCTGATCGCCAGCGCGCTCAATATCAATGGCGAAGAGATGCCTGTTGGCCAAGGAGCGGACGCGTGAAGGACTGGCGCTACTGGCTTGCCGAACAACGCGGAACGCTGCTGGCGTTCGGCATCTTCATCGTGATGTTTACGATCTACACCTCGAACCATCCGGCGGGCTTTACCGCCAATGTCGTGCAGACGGCTTCCAACAAGGGCGTGCTGCTCGCCTTCGTCGCCATGGCGCAGACGCTGGTGGTGATCACCGCCGGCGTCGACCTTTCCGTCGGCATGATCTTTCTGCTGACCAACTGCCTGGCCTCATGGCTGGTCATCGGCACCGGCATCGAAACCGCGTTCGGCGTCGTCGCGGTGCTCGGCACCGGGCTGCTGTGCGGGGCGATCAACGGTGCCATCGTCATCTACGGAAGGCTGCAGCCGATCGTCACCACCATCGCCACCGGCGCGGTCTATTTCGGCATCGCGCTGCTGCTTCGGCCGTTCCCGGGCGGCTCGGTCAACGAGGATCTCGCCGACGCGCTGACCGGGCGGCTGTTCGGCGTGGTGCCGGCGAGCCTGGTGGCGCTGCTGGCCGTCGTGCTCGTGGTCTGGGTGCCGTTCAGCCGATCGGTGCTCGGCCGCGCGGCCTATGCCGCGGGATCGTCGGAGACGGCGGCCTACATGTCCGGCGTGCCGATCCGCCGCGGCAAGTTCGCCGCCTATGCGCTCGCCGGCCTGCTGGCCGCGATCGGCGGGCTGTTCCTGACCTTCTTCACCTATACGGGCGAGGCGGCCTATGCCAGCGGCAATGCCTATACGCTGTTCTCGATCGCCGCCGTGGTGCTTGGCGGCGTCTCATTGTTCGGCGGCAAGGGCAGCGCCATCGGCGCGATCTTCGGCGCGCTCGCCTTCCGCACCATCGGCGACCTGCTCTTCGTCTTCGATTTCGATCCGCTCTGGCAGCCGCTGTTCCAGGGCGTCATCCTGCTGATCGCCGTCAGCCTCGGCGCCTTCGCCCTGTTCAGGGTCCGCAACCGGCTGGAGTGGTTCCTGTGAGCGAAACGACGATTGGCGGCATCGCCGGCCGCATGCCGAAATTCATCCGCCGCGCTGATCCCGCGGTGCTGACCGCCTTTGCCTGCATCGTGCTGCTGCTGTTTGTCGGCAGCCTCTATTCGCGCAGCTTCCTGTCGCCGGAATATCTGCTGCAGCAGCTCAAGGTGGCCTCGTTTCTCGGCGTCATCGCCACCGGCATGATGCTAGTCATCCTGCTCGGCCAGATCGACCTGTCGGTGCCGTGGTCGGTGGCGGCGGGCGCAATGATGGCATGTGCGGCCGCCGCCTACGGCCCGGTCGGCGTGGCGCTGGCGATCCCG
>NZ_RZSX01001088.1:0-1831 GCF_004023105.1 Mesorhizobium sp. M5C.F.Ca.IN.020.32.2.1
TGCCACGTTCGATCCTCGATACCCCGCGTTCAATCCTCGATACGCCGCGTTCGAGCCTCGGTATGCCGCGTCCGATCCACGATATGCGACGTTCGAAGCTCGATACGCCGCTGACAAGCAGCGATCTTCCCGCGAGGATGACGACGGATGGAAGCCGTTGATCGATCCGATGCAGGTCGTCCGCGGCATCGCCAGGTCGAAGCTGCTGATCGTCGCCATGACGATACTGGGCGCCACGCTTGGTGTCGCGATCGCGCTGTCGACGCCGAAGAAATACGAATCCACCGCAGAGCTGATCGTCGACCCACGCGACCTGAAGCTCACCGACCGCGACCTCACCCAATCGGTGGTTGCGTCCGACGCCACGCTGGCCATCGTCGAAAACCAGGTTCGCGTGCTCACCTCCGGTACCGTTCTCAACAAGGTCGTGGACAAGCTCAATCTGGTCAACGATCCGGAGTTCAACGGGCAGGGTTCCGACGGCCTTGGCGTGATGACGCTCATCCGGTCGATCCTGTCGCGCAATGACGGGCCGGGTGTCGGTGAGGGCCGCCGCCGTGCGCTGGCCGTCGCCAATCTGGCGGAGAGTCTTTCGGTCGCGCGCGGCGGCAAGACCTTCGTCATCTCCGTCAGCGCCACCACGCAAAATGGCGAGAAGTCGGCTCTCATCGCCAATACGATGACGGACGTCTTCCTGCAGACCTTCGGTCAGATCCAGTCGGACACCGCTGGCCGCGCGACCAACGAACTGACGGGCAGGCTCGACGAACTGCGCAAGGGCGTCGAGGCGGCCGAGCGCAAGGTCGAGGATTTCAGGGCCGCGCACGACCTCGTCGACGCGCAAGGCCATCTGATCAGCGACGACGAGATGCTCAAGCTCAACCAGCAGCTTGCCATCGCCCGCGCGCGCACGCTGGAACTCAACGCCCGCGCGGCGTCGGCGCGCTCGATCGACGTGAATTCGGTTCTGAGCGGCACCTTGCCGGAGGAGATCAACTCCAACACCATGAGCGAATTGCGCTCGCAATATGCGGCGCTCAAGCAGGAGGCCGACCGCGCCGCGATCCGGTTCGGGCCGCGGCATCCCGAGCTCCAGGCGCTCAATGCCCAGCTTGCCGGCTCGCGCGAGCGCATCGCCGGGGAACTGCGCCGCATCGCCTCGTCGCTGCAGGTCGACCTCAGGCGCGCCGTGCAGCTCGAACAGGATCTGGCTTCCCGGCTGGCGCAGTTGAAGGTCCGCAGCGGCGACGTCAACAGCGATCTGGTCACGTTGCGCGAACTGGAGCGCGAGGCCGCCGCCAAACGCTCCGTCTATGAACAATACCTTCTGCGCGCCAAGGAAACCGGCGAGCAGAAGGACATCAACACCGCCAACATCAACGTGATCTCCAGGGCCTTCGCCCCGCTCGAGCCGAACGGACCGTCGCGCGCCGTGACGGTGCTTGCCGGCTTGCTGGCGGGCCTCGCCTCTGGTGTCGGCCTTGGCGCCATGCGCGGCGCCTATGCGAGCCTGCGCGATACCGCCAATTCGCGGCCGCGCCGCCGGACGGACGAGCGCCGTTTTGTAGACAAGGCATACCAGGCGTCGCCGCCGCCCGTCCCGCCAGTCGAGGCCACCAGGCATTCAGGTCCGATTAATGCGCTGCTGTCGGCGGTGAGCAGGATCGTGCCGCGCAAGGCGCGCAGCGAAGACTCGCGTTCCAGTGACTCACCGGATGGCGCATCCGCAGTCGCCGGAGGCGCAAAGCGGGATCCGGTCAAGCAGCAAGCGATGTACCCGGTCCCGCCTATGCAAGCGTATGCGCAACCGCCGATGGGCTATCCCTGGCAG
>NZ_RZSX01001089.1:0-1829 GCF_004023105.1 Mesorhizobium sp. M5C.F.Ca.IN.020.32.2.1
GTCGTAACCTTAGAGCATCACAAAAAAGCCCGGCGCATGGCCGGGCTTTCCGTCGAACAGAGATTTCTATCAATCGCCATCGATCGCCGTGGCCATGCGGGCGATGGCCTGTTGATAGACGCTCGCGGAATTCCAGCCAGCAATTGCGCCCATATTCGCCTGCGCGCTCGCGCCGGCCCGCCACCCATGACCTCTGAGGAAGTTGGCGGTGGAAGCCAACGCAGTGGCCTTGTCGCGCAGATTTTTGTTGCCAACTCCATATGTCAAAACATTCCCCGGCAGGAACTGCGTGTGGCCGATCTCGCCATGCGCGGCACCGACCGACGAGGCGCTCAAAGCGCCGCTATCAACCAGCTTCAGGGCTGCAACAGCATGCGGGTAGAAGAACTCCGGGCGGCGGCAATCATAGGCAAGCGTTAAAATGGCGGAGACCGTATTCTGCTTGCCCAAGTAGGAACCGAAGCCGGTTTCCATACCCCAGATGGCGAGCAACACACCCGGCGACACGCCATAGGTCCGTTCGATCTTGCCGAACAGCGCTGCGTTCGACTTCTTCAGCGAACGGCCCTTGGAAATGATGGTGGACGCGCCACGGCGCTTCATGAAATTTTCCACCGAGCCGCTGAAAGCCTTATGGATGGCGCGGTCGACGCCGATCGTCTTTGTTGCGTAGGTCGCGCGTGCCAGAGCGGCCAGACCCTTCGAGCCTACACCGCTGGCCTTTGCTTCCTGCGCGAACTCCGCCTTCCACGCTTCGAAGCCCGCGCCCGTATTGCCGCATTGGGCGGCCTGTGCGCCTGTTGCCGCCGCAAGCATCATCGATGCCGCCGCCGCGAAAATCTTTCCCTTGGCAAAAAATGCCATGTTGCTCTCCTGGTTGCCTGGATCTTGTCCCGAATACGAATTTGCCAGCGAAACGCCCGCTTGTCACTGTTGGAGTGACGTGCGCCCGCTTCGACGCAGTACGCTCCAGCACTTTACAATCTGCGCATCGTGCTTTCCGAGAATCGGAACCGATTTTCGAGCCGCCGCGCTAAGAACTCGTTTACGCATCCTCACCGCAGCGCTGGCGAATGCCGGAGAACTTGCCTACGATCAAGTAATTATTGTGGCGGGGGCTAAAATATTCATGGAAGACGTTGACGTCGTGGTCATCGGCGCCGGTTCGGCGGGACTTTCCGCCGCCAAGACCCTGCGTGTGGCCGGCCTTTCATTCAAGCTGTTCGAAGCGATGAACCGTATCGGCGGCCGCGCCTGGACCAGCGATCAGCATTTCGGCATTCCTTTCGATATCGGCTGCGCCTGGCTGCACGCGGCCGACCGCAATCCCTACTTTCCGGAGGCGCAAGCTGCCCGCTGGACGCTTCACCATCACGACATGAATGTCGATCATCTCTATTATCGCAATCGAAAGGCGAGCGAGGACGAAGAGGCCGCGATGAAAGCGGCCGATAGCAGGCTGTTCGAGCTTCTGGCGGCGCATGAGGTCAAGGTTGGCGACGACGACCGTCTTTCGGCGTTGCTCGCCAAAGGCCATGCGCCGCGCGCCGCCGCCACCTTCGCCGGGCCAATGGACTTCGGCGCCGACGAGGACGAGATCTCGATCCGCGACTTTCAGGCCGCCGCCGATCTCGATCCGAACTATTTCACCAAGGAGGGGTTCGGCGCACTGGTCGCCCGTTTCGGCGCCGACGTGCCCGTCGAGCTGTCGACGCCGGTGCGGAAAATCCTCTGGGACGTGCCTGGCGTCGCCTGCGTCACCGATCGCGGCACCATCCGCGCCAAGGCGGCCATCGTCACCGCCTCGCCGGCAGTGCTCGCCTTCGAGG
>NZ_RZSX01000108.1:0-10784 GCF_004023105.1 Mesorhizobium sp. M5C.F.Ca.IN.020.32.2.1
AAGCTCTCCGGTCCGTTTTCGATGATGCTGAGCGCCGGCGATGGCTCCAGGTCGACTCGCGGCGGCACGGCAGCGTCTGCCGGATTGGGCATCTTTCGAATCCCAAGCTTGTCGGCGACAGTGGCCGCCAGAGCCTCGTCGACGTTCAGCAGATGGGAGACCATTCGTTCGCGGATTGCCGGTGTTTGGACCTTGCTCAACTCGAATGTCAAAGCCATCGCGATGTGGCGTTGTTCCGGAGGCGTCTGGCTGTTGAAGAACTGCCTCGCCTGGCTGTAGTGGTCGGCGAAGCTTTCCGCCCGCAGCCGCACTTTCTGGCCCTCCTCGGCATCGGCAAAGGAACGGAAACCGCGCTGGGGTTCTTCGCGCGGACCCATGCCCCACGAATTTGGCTCATAATTGGCACGGCCTACCGGATTGCGTATGGCCATGTGTCCATCCTGTTGAAAATGAGCGAACGGGCATTTCGGTGCATTGATCGGAAGGTGGGTGAAATTCGGGCTGCCGAGCCGTTTCAGCTGGGTATCGAGATAGGAAAAGTTGCGTCCCTGCAGCAGCGGGTCATTGGAAAAATCAATGCCGGGGGGCACGTTCTGCGTCATGAACGCAACCTGTTCGGTCTCGGCGAAGAAATTATCCGGCATGCGATCCAGGACCAGTCGCCCCACGGGGATCGGCTGGAGGATCTCTTCGGGAATAATCTTTGTGGCGTCGAGGACGTCGAAATCGAAGCTGTCCGCAAAGTCCTGATCGAAGAGCTGTACGGTAAGTTCCCATTCAGGGAAGTTGCCGGACTGGATCGCCTCCCACAGGTCGCGGCGATGGAAATCCGGATCGGCGCCATTGATTTTGACCGCTTCGTTCCAGACTACCGACTGCATGCCAAGCTTTGGTTTCCAGATGAATTTGACAAAGGTGGATTCGTCGTCCGCGTTGACGAAGCGGAAGGTGTGGACGCCGAAGCCCTGCATGAAGCGGAAGGAGCGCGGGATCGCACGATCCGACATGATCCACATGATCATGTGCATCGATTCCGGCATCAGGCTGATGAAGTCCCAGAAATTGTCATGCGCAGTTTGGGCCTGCGGGAAATCGCGGTCCGGTTCCTGCTTGGCGGCATGGATCAGATCGGGAAACTTGATCGCGTCCTGGATGAAGAAAACCGGGATGTTGTTGCCGACCAGATCCCAATTGCCTTCCTTGGTGTAAAGCTTGACCGCGAAACCGCGCACGTCGCGGGCCAGGTCAAACGAGCCCTTGTTGCCGGCGACTGTCGAGAAGCGCACGAAAACCGGCGTCTTTTCGCCAGCACGCTGAAAAATGTCGGCGCGCGTGTATTTAGCGAGCGATTCATAGGTTTCGAAATAGCCGTGTGCCCCGTAGCCGCGAGCATGCACGACCCGCTCGGGTATCCGCTCGTGATCGAAATGGAAGATCTTGTCACGGAAGTGGAAATCCTCGATCAGCGATGGCCCACGCTCGCCGATCTTCAGAGTGTTCTGATCGTCCGAGACAGGCGTTCCGAGCGCAGTGGTGAGGACAGGGGTCTCGCCTTCCGCCGTTTGGTGAGACTCACCGCCGTTTCCACGCTCGACATTTTGGTCGCGACTGCTTGCAGGCTGAGTTTCTGAACGCTGCCGGGACTGGGCCATGGTTTATCGCTCCTCGATGGATGAAGGCCGGAACCACCGGCTCAGGGTCGTCGAACTGCCGATGCGCAGCTTTGTTCCAGTAAAAGACTGGCGCCTTTGCTTGCGGAACAATGGCGAATCGACGTCGCTGGCTGCCCACTGCGGGCGGACCCTGGCCGTGTTCTAATCGGGCGGCCTCACTGCAACAGAACTCGGCCGCACAGAGACGGGTGTGCGTTCGCCCAATCCAAGATTTTCTAGCGACTTATTTCGACGTCCGGAACGAACCCAACCTTCATGCATTTAGCTAGGTCTGCGTGCATCAACTTATTCTTGCTGGGAGCTGGACCATTGTCCTCGAGGGGCTACGCCTTGGCCAACCAGGAAACGGATGACGTTTCCATCGTTGACCTGATACCTGCCTTGCGAGCCTTCGCCCGCACCTTCTGCCGTGTTCCTGACGATGCTGATGACCTGGTCCAGGAGACGTTGACCAAAGGGCTCGCCAACATCGATAAGTTCGAGCCCGGAACGCGTATGAAGTCATGGCTCTTCACCATCATGCGCAACACCTATTATACGCGCATTAAGGCCGCCGACAGGGAAAAACCCGGCCTGCTTGACTGCGCCTCCCTAATCCCAATTTCGGAAGCGACGCAGGAGTGGTCCGTTCAGAGCAAGGAAGTCTCTAGCGCGGTCCAGAAGCTGCCGGAACATCAGCGCGAGGTCCTGATGCTGATCGGGGTGCTTGGCGTCAGCTATGAAGAAACTGCCGAGATATGCGGTTGCGCCGTGGGAACAGTAAAAAGCCGCCTTAACCGAGCGCGCGCCAGCGTGCTGGAACACCTCGGCGAAAGTTCGTTGCAGACATTGGTAGAAAGACGCAATCACCTGTCCGAAGCACAGGGAAACTTGGCAGTCGACAGGCGTCGATAGCTATTCCACTTTCTTTGCTTTGCATCGACGCTTCTCGACAAGCGCGTTCTGCAGTTGGATCGCAAGGTTGGTCAGACGGCCGGGGACCTTTTCCTGCTCGATGGCAGTCAGCAGAGATGCAATCTTCCGGTCTATTGCCAGCCGGAGTTGCGGGCTGATGGTATCGTCGCTCGAGCGAGACATAGTGTTCTCTTAACGAATTGGTCCCTTCACCAGTGTGGTGACAGCAATCAGCGTTTGCAAGGATTCACGCGCCGTCCTCGCCGTCAGCGCCGTCCCTTGCACAGCATTGTTTCGAAGCCGCTAATCTCGTCGGGGAAGCCTATTCTTTCCCCTCCCTCTCCCCCGGCAATGTTGCCGGGTGCGCTCGATAATTCGACTCTCGCGACCTCTGCTGCCACTGGTTATGATTCGCGTTAGCGGTTGCAACAGTCAGTCTTAAGAGAGCCGATCCGCGGCGTGATACTGATCGGAATTGATCCGATTGCCGTCGAGCCGGCGTCGCTCGGTGTGCTGCTTCCTAGGCTCTGTTCTGACAAGGCCGCGTTTCCTCGACCTTGTCCTTGGCCAAATCGGTCATCGCGCCGGCGCCTTACCCTGACGGCAGAGGTGATGTCTACCGCCGGATGCCATCTAGTCCTCCTTCGGATTGTGGGCACTCACAGGTGCCTTTTCTATTTGACGCCCGAACAATCATTGGGCCGTAATGTTCCGTCGGATGCAGAAAGAAGAAAGGCATTGCCATCCCACAGCCGGAACGGCTTCTCGCCGGCAACCACGACCTGCATGCCGTGGGCTTCGGCGAGGCGGTGAACATCGGCACGATCCAGCGCCGGCGATCCGCGATAGGAGTAATTCAGAAGTGCTGCCATGCCTGACGTTCTCAGAACACGCGCAATTTCCTTGAAATGCCGCTCCGCCAGGCCAGCCAGTACCAGATAGGGGAAACTGTCGACAGCCAGCACGCAATCGAAGCTTGCGTTGCCGAAATCGGCAAGATCGAGACCAGAGGTCGGCCGCAGTTCCACATTGCGCAGCTTGGCACATCGCTCTCGAGCGATCGAAATCATCTTCGAAGATATGTCGATGCCGACGACCCGGTGCGCCGCGCTGGAGAGCGCGCTTTCGAATCGGCCGATGCCACAACCAATGTCCAGTATGTCCCGATCGGCGCCGGTGAAGCCATGCCTTTCCAGCCATTCGACGATCTCATCGGTAGCGGCTGAAAGCCTCTCCTCGTCGCCCAGGGAGGACAGTTGCACGCTTGCAGGCAGGGAAATCATCGCCGCCGCATCGAACCCGGCGGCCAGCCGCTTGACGACAGCGGCATCCGTTTCCTCCTGATTACGTTCGTGGCGAACGGCCGCACCTGTTTCACGCAGCATGGCAAAGATGTCAGGCCGGTGACGAAGCAGGTCGGCGATCCGCTCCAGTCTGTCTCGTTTTCGAAGGTCGGCCGAATGCATATCCAGCGCCAAATCAGCCAATTCTGCGGCATCGATCCCCGTCGCGAAGCGAAGCGCCAGTCTGGCGATGATGGCTTCGACGCAGGCGCCGTCGGCAATGCACTCATCGAGCACCATTCTTGCTGTCGAGGCCTGTGACGATGATTTTCGTCCGGTCGTGCTCATTGAGCGATGCTCCGCGTCCAGACCTTTCGCATTGTCCATTGGTCGACGGCGCCCCAGCCATACTTATAGGTTTCCTGGCCGCGCAGAAAGTCGAACTCCCGCGCCCCTTCACGAGCCGCCTCGGCAATCGCGTGACCAATGAGGATTGCGCCGGGACTTTCATCGGCGTAGGCCGGATCGAAACCGCCAAGATAGGCGTAGGCGCGGTGGCGATGGTGAAATCCGTAATAGGCCCCGACGACCGCATCATCGATAGCAACAAGCCAGCATCGCACAAGGCCCTGCGCGGCAAGCAGTGGAAGCGCCTGTCGATGGAATTCTTCCGCAGCCGGGTCGGCCAGCACGCCGTCGCCATGTCCGGCCCAACGCGCGCCGTGAAGGCGGACCAGGTGATCGAAGAATGTTTTGGGATCGGCTTGCGCCGACATGATGGAAACGCAGCCGCGCCTGCATGCGGCTTTATGTGCGCGGCACAACTGGCGTCTTCGCCGCGCCGGAACGCAGACCGCCAGCGCCTCGTCCCCGGCAGTCGAGAGCACGGGACAAGCAGCGTGATCGGCGAGTTGACCCGCCTCCAGTGCAGGGTGGGTTATGGCGAGACCCGCGGCACCCGCCGGTAGATCCGGCAAAATCCATTGCGACCAATTGATCGCAAGAGCCCGGTCGGCGATGACGGCGGCGACAGCCGCTTCGATGCCGGGGAAACACAGGACATCCAGATAGTCGCTCAACGAAATCCCGACCGGAAGCAGTTTCGAACCGGAAGTTGTGTGTTCTAGATAAAGCGGCGCCAATCCCACCAGATCGTCGCCACGCCAGACGGCGATCGTCGCCAGTTCTCCGGGCGCGAATGTGCGCCACCACGGCACCAGCCAGGCGGGGCATTGAAACGGCGTCGCCGTCCGGCTGTGCGCCCAGAGCTCCCGCCAGCGCGGCGCCAGGGCCTCAAGGGCGGCCGGATCGTCGATGGTCTCGGAGCGGAGCATGAAAACCGCTCACTGCACCGCCGCGAGGCGCCTGCGGCCGGCACCAAGCTCTGCCAGCGCATGGTACGCGTTCATGTAAGACGAAATCATTTGGTCGAGCGAAAAGCGCCGCCGCGCCTCGGCCCGGCATATCTCGGCATCCAGGCGGGATGCTGCGACTATGGCTCCCGCCATCTCATGGACGTCATTGACCAGAAAGCCCGTCCTGCCGTGTTCGACCACGCCCGGCAGCGCGCCGTTTGGAAAGGCGACAACCGGCGTGCCGCAGGCCATCGCCTCCATCGCGACAAGCGAACTGGTTTCTGCGGCAAGGCTGGGAATGACCAGGCACCGGGCGGCATTGAGAAAGCGCCGTTTGGCGGTGAAGCCGAGCGGACCGAGGAAGCGGCGCTGCTTGTCGAGGCGCGGCTGGACTTCGTCACGAAAGTACAGAGTGTGCGTTTCATAGGGGTAGACCTTGCCGCCGATGACCAGCGGCACACCAGCCTGTTTGGCCGCATCCAGTGCAAGATGGATGCCCTTTTCCGGGCAGATGCGGCTGAGCACCAGCGCGAAGTTGCGCTTGGACTGCCGACCGCTCAGCGCGTCGATATCGACGCCGTTTGGAATGGGCGCAACCAGTTTGGCACCCGGCGGCGCGGTCCTCTGTTGGGCCGCCGAGACGGCGTGCAGCCATAGATCGTCACGGATTGGGCGCAAAGCATCGGACGGATACCAATCGAGCGGCAGGTGCAGGCTTACAAGCGTCGGGCCATGGCCAGGCAGATAGGCATCGAAATCGATGCCGTGCAGATGAACCACGTCGATCGGCCAACGGGCGCGTGCGACGTCTATCGCTGCGCGGTGGGAGCGCTGTGCCCGTTTTTTCGCCGCATCGTCGAGCACGCCTGGTTCAGCAGGTGTCTCGATGAGGACGCCCGCTGCTTTGGAGCCCTGGCAACCGATCACGATGGAGCCGTGTCCCGCGCGCACGAGTGCCTGGTCGAGCATCGACAGCACCTGCTCGGCACCGCCAACCGCATCGGGGCCGACTGGCGCGAGAGGGTAGGCGACGTTCAGGACGGTGAGGGTCATGGCCGGCCGAGCCCAAGCTCCTCATGTGCAGCGGCGGCGGCGTGGAGCCAAACCGCCGGTTCGAAGCCGAGCGGCAGCGCCTCGTAATAAAGCTTGCCGTTGTTCGGCAGCGCCAGGAAATCATAGGTGAGCGCCACCCGGAAACGTTCGACGCGCGCCGTAAACGGCGCCAGCGTCCGTTGCTGTGTCCGGTGGCAGGCCAGCATGCACTGCTTCCGTTCGAAGGCCGCTTCCGTAAGGTGGAGTTCGATGCACTCACCGCCGGGAACGCTGTTGAAGTCCTGGAGGACTGCGCCCTCAGGTCCGGCGCAATAGAACGCCATTTCGACGATGGCCGGCGCCGGGCGTCCATCGCGGCGCAGCAAATGGCAAGCCGCATGTACGGCAAAGGCGGTCGCGTCATGATCGGGGTGACCGCCTTCATAAGGATGCGTACAGACGAAACTGACATCGCGATCGGCCAAAAGGCCGGTCAGCTCCCGTGCGAGCGCGCCAAGATTCCCGGCGGCTTGTTTGTCGGGATAACCGAGGCTGATCATGGCCGTCGACGGCAATTCCGCTGCCGCCAGCGCTGTCTCCAACTCCCTATGGCGGGCCTCGGCGTAGTCCTGCCAAGTCTCGAAGCCGTACGCTCGCGCGTCATCAAGGTCTCGCGGCGCGCCGTCAGTGACATGCACGATGCGAGATCCGCGCAATCCGGCAAGATGTCCGCCGATGCCGATGGTCTCGTCATCCGGATGCGCGACAACGATCATGATTTCAGCACCGTCAGAGCCGTGCGGGGGAGCGCCTGTCAGCAAGGCCGCGAATTCGGCAAGCGTTCCGAATCTGTCAGGTGCGTGTTGCATTGCTCACTCATGCTGCCGAAGCCCGCACCGCTCTGACTGGCGAGGCAGCCATGGCGGGAGCGTAGCGGCGGGTCATCGTCGCGCAAAACTCGGCAAATTCCTCCGGCACTAGCGGCGGACTGGTGTGATGCGGCATGACTCCGCGGTGCTCGGGAGTGAAGCAGAAGGTGATGGTCACGTCGAAGTCGGCAAGCGCTTCCATCTGCCGGTCGTACCAGTCCAGCGCATTCGGCCTAAAACTATCGGCCCAGGAAAGTCCGGTGCGCACATTGGTGACGCCCAGCCGCTTCATCCACGCGACGGCGTCATCCAGCCGGGGATCTTCAAAGTGGAACCATTGCACCAGTCCCATTTCGGGCGTGTAACGCAGGAATTCCTCGAGCGCGGGTTTGGGCGTACCGTCTTCGCGTAGCAGGCCCATGTAGAAGTGGCGGTAGTAGGAGGAGCCTTCCGCCTCGCGATGGCGTGTCGTTGCCCCCCATTCGCGCGGAAGATCGTAGAGGCTGTACCATTGTATGCGCGAGGCGTTGCCGAGCAGCAGTTCGGCGGTCCGGCGCAAGCCCCATAGCTGCACCTCCTCGGCACCGAAGCTCGACACACCAACTTCGCTGACCCATACAGGAAGATCGGTGACGGTCGAAATCTCGCCGATCTTCTGGGGCCACTCCTGAATCTGCCAGAGGTTCCAGTCGAGCGGAAAGCCGTGCACGGCGACGGCATCGACATGATCCAGCGCGCCGTACTGCTTCATGAGCGCCATGAAATCGGCATCGATCGGCGAAATGCCGCCCAGTATCTTGGTCACGGTGGGGTTTTCCGATGCGATGGCATCGGCGGCCAGCATTGCCATATTGGCGAAGCGGCTCCAGTCGGGGTCGAGTTCGGGATCCCAATGGGACTTGTTGTTCGGCTCGTTCCAGATCATCGCAGCTTCAATCATGCAGTTGTCCTTTCGACGGGTAGACGGCGCCTCCACCGGCCGGTTCGTTGGCGGCGCGGCAGAAATAAACCTCTTGCTCCGGGTGCAGCACGGTCTCGAAGCCGGCGCTGCGCAGCATCGCTTCGGTGCAGGCGCGATTGGGAATCCACCAGTTGGTCGGGTCGTCGGCATAGCGATGCTCGACGAAATGCAGCTTGGGAAACTCGGGCCGGTCGAACAGATCGTGTGTCGAGAAAGGATAATTCTCATCGAGTGCAGGCAGTTCGGTGCTGCCGCGCTGCATGGACTGGAAGATCATCAGGTCGCCGGCGACATGCTCCCGGATCAGATCGAGAGCGAGCAGGGGGTGGCGCAGGTGATACAGCACACCCATGAACAGGACGATGTCGAATTTCTCCCGCAGCGCGCCGACGTCGTAGACCGACAGTTGCTGGAATTCGATGTCGCAGTCCGCGATCTCGGCGGCGAAGCGCGCCTGCGCCAGATAGGCTTCATCGAAATCGATGCCGAGGACGCGGCCGGCGCCGCGTCGTTTCATCTCGATCGAGTAGAAGCCGGCGTTGCAGCCTATGTCGAGCACGGCCTTGCCGGACAGATCGGCAGGAATGGCGTCGGCGAACTTGCGCCATTTGATCAGCGGGTAGTTGCCGAGGAAATGGTCGGGGGCGGTTTCGACGCCTGCCAGCTCCATGTTGTGAAACCACGGGCCAAGGGCATCGATGCGGCGACGGATTTCCGCGTTCGAATGCAACATGGCTAGCCTCCTTCGCCTGGATGGCTTGGTATCTGCGACTGCCCTCGCAGCGCGAACATGAGGTTTTTCGGGTCCTCCAACCTAGGGTCGTTGTTCTCAAGCAGCCGAAGTGCCGTGCGGTAGCCGTTGAAAGTGCCGACGTCGACATAGGCGGTGCCTGCCTTGACGCCGTAAGCCTCGCCGCCGGCCGCCAGATAGGCATTGATGAGTGTACCGACGTATTCGTCGCTTTGATTCCGCTCGCGCCAAAGCGCGGCAAGCTGGTGAAGTATGCGGCCCGGCATCTTGAACGCGCCCCAAATCCAGTTCGATGCGGCGTCTTGTTGCTTGACCTGGATCTCCCTCACTCGGTCGCCCTGGTCGAGAACGACGGCATCGAAGAGTTCGGGGTGATCCACCGGGAAGAGTAGAAACGACAGCCGGTCGTCCGGTAGGCGGCAGAAGCCATCTTCCGGAAACCAGATCGTATCGGGCAGGCCGATCAGAACCGTCTCGTCCGGTGCGACGAGCGGGGCGGCGCGGAAGATCGCATCGCAAAGACCGACGGGAGTGGGCTGTACGACGAACAGTGCGGCGGCGTCGCCGTAGCCGGCGGCATAGTATTCGAGGATGTCCGATTTGCCCGATCCGATGACGAAGCAGATTTTGTCGACACCGTTGCGCACCATGCGACGCACCAGATATTCGCTCACCGCGCACGGGCGCTCGGTCTGGCCGTCGATGCGGCTGCCGACCGGCAGGAGCTCCTTCGAGAAGCCGAGCGGTTGAATGCGGCTGCCGCGGCCGGCAGCGGGCACGATGCCCAACATCAGATTGCTTCCTTCAACGGCTCGCCCGCCGTCAAGCCCTGCAATGCATCGGACAGGAGGCGGTCCAGTTCCCTGGCGCGCTGCGCAGAGGTGTGCTCGTCCAACACCCGCTCGCGCGCACGGCGCCGGATTGCGTCGACGTCACTGTCGGACAAGCAGACTGCCGCGACCACGTCGTCGGTGGTGTCCGCCAGGATGATCTCGCTGCCGGGTTGGAAAAAACTGCTCAGGCCTGGCCAGGTGTCGCTCACGATCGCCGCGCCGCAGGCTGCCGCCTCGAACAGCCTGCCCGAAGGACACCAGCCCCTCTTGGCCATCGCCTCGCGGGTCACGTTCAGCGTCAGACGCGATGAGCAAAAGAAGGCCGGATGATCCGCAGGCGGAAGATGCCTGACAAAGAAGATGTTTTCGCCCCACGGAAATTCGTGCGGATATTGGGCGCCGCCGATGACGAAACGGTGGTCCGGCAGGCGCGCTGCCGTGCGGACCAGCAGCTTTTCGACGCCGGCCTGGCGATCAGCCGCATAAGTTCCAAGATAGGATAGATCTCCGGCAAATTCAGCCCGGGGCTCTGCTGGCCGGTGTCGCTCGGGATCGACATGACCATAGAGAGGCAAGACACGGCGCGCACCCAGCAGAGTTTTCAGCGCATCGATTGCGGTTCCCCCCGTATAACTCAGGACGAGGTCGAAATCGCGAAGGCCTTCGGGCCCGTAATACGCCGGTCGTAGACCTTGTTCGATCCGGGCGAGTGTGACCGGGGTGTCCAGATCGTAGAAAACTTTCAGCCCGCGACAGGTCTGCTGCGCCAGGCGCGATGCCTCCACGGCGTCGGGGCAATAGGACGTGACGATGACGACCTCCGATTGCCCGATAGCCTGTTCCGCGACATGGCGAATGTCTTCCCAGTCCGGATAGAGAACGACGTTGCCGCCATCGAGATGATCAAGGTCGCGCGCCCCGGCATAATAGGGAGTGTTGCGTTCGAAGAAGGTGACGGACCAGCCCAGCCCGCCCAGCGCCCGGATCAGGCCGCGCCACAGCGTCGCGTGTCCGTTTCCCCACGAGGAGGTGACGGTGAGACCGCAAATGACCATTCGCATCCGGCTGTCCTCGTCAGGCGGGCTCGTTCAATCGGATCAGCTTGGAGCCCCAGTCACCGGATACGACCGTGG
>NZ_RZSX01001090.1:0-1820 GCF_004023105.1 Mesorhizobium sp. M5C.F.Ca.IN.020.32.2.1
GAGACAGGTAGTAGGTCTCCTCGAGATAGGACTCGGCCGGCAGATTGTCCTGGTCATGCTTGTGCGGCGGATAGCTCGATGTGTGGCCGCCCGGCGTGATGACCTCGACCACCAGCAATGAGTCGGCCGGCTTGCCCTCCGGCAGGATGTTGGTGACATAGCGCGTGTTGGTGCCCTTGCCGCGAACCTCCTGGCCGAGATCCTTCGGCGCAATGACGCGGACCGGCAGGCCGCCGCCAAGCCCCGGCGCCGAGCAGACCGCAAGTTCGAGATCGGTGTCTGATGTCACCGACCAGTCAGAGTCCTGCGGCACATAGACCGACCACGGCTTGCCTTCGAAGGGCGACATGCGTTCGCCGAGCAGGCCGAGATCCTTGCCGCCGGCCGTCGCCTTGCCCTTGCCGGTGACGAACACCAGGCAGACTTCACGGTTCGCGGTTTGCCCGGAGGCTGTTCCGCCTGGCCGCAATCGATGCAGATCGAAACCGACATAAGTCCAGCCGGCGTTTTGCGGCGTCACATGGGCGACGTGGCCATGGCCCTTATCGGCCTTAACCAGCAGTTTCGACATCGCGCTTCATTCCTTTGGTTCGGTATCGGCCGAAGCCTTGCCGCCGTCGGCCGGCTTATAGAGATAGAAGAACTGCCAGACGGCATAGCCGGCGAAGCCGAGCGCGATCATGCCCCAGAACGGCGCGCCGGTGGCAAACTCGACCACGGCCCAGCCCAGGCAGACCGCGACGATGGCAACGCGCCGCCACAAGGGCCGGAAGAACGGATGCTCGGAGTCCTTCATCGGATCAGCCCCCGCATCGGATCAGCCCTTCGCCGGGAATACTGCATTCAAGCATTGGGGAAGCCCTGTGTTTCAACGGTGTAACCGGCAGCCGTCATCACCCGCATCAATTCCTTGTAGCCGACTTGCGCCATCTTGAACGGCGGATTCGTCTTCGGGTCCTGCTCGGCCTCGACGACGAACCAGCCTTCATAGCCGTAGTTCGCCAGCCTTTCCACGATGACGCCAAAATCCAGCGAACCGTCTCCCGGCACCGTGAAGGCGCCGAGCGCCACGGCGTCTAGGAAGGATTGCTTCTGGCGGTCGAGTTTCTCGATCACCTCCATGCGTATGTCTTTCACATGCACATGGTTGATGCGCCGGTGATGCTTGTCGATGGCGCGCAGCACGTCACCGCCGGCAAAGGCCAGGTGACCGGCATCGAGCAGCAAGGGGATGCCTTCTCCCGAAAAGCGCATGAAGGCATCAAGCTCCGGCTCCGTCTCGACCACCGCTGCCATATGATGGTGGTAGGAGAGCGGCATGCCCTGCTCGGCGCACCATTCCCCGAACTGCGTGAGGCGCTTCGCATAGGCTTTCATCTCGTCGTCCGAAAGCCTGGGCTTGGTGGCGAGCGGCTTCGAGCGGTCGCCCTGGATGGAGCGGCCGACCTCGCCGTAGACGATGCAAGGAGCGTTCACCGCCTTGAACAGATCGATCATCGGCTGGATGCGATCCTTATTCCCCGCCATGTCTTCGTCGACCAGCGTACCGGAGAACCAGCCACCGCAAAGCGTGACGTCGGCCTCTTTCAGGATCGGCAGCATGATCTCCGGGTCACTGGGAAAACGGCGGCCCATTTCCATGCCGGTGAAACCTGCCGAACGCGACTGGCGCAAGCACTCCTCCAGCGAGACGTCATCGCTGAGTTCCGCAAGATCGTCGTTCCACCATGCAATGGGGGACATGCCCAGTTTGGCTTTCAAGTCGTCACTCCAATGTCAGTTCGTGTCCACCCTCGCCCTTGTGGGGAGGGTCGCTGCGA
>NZ_RZSX01001091.1:0-1819 GCF_004023105.1 Mesorhizobium sp. M5C.F.Ca.IN.020.32.2.1
AGCGGAATGGTGATCGCGATCACCAGGCCCGAACGCCAGCCGATCGTCAGGAACGAGACGACAAGCACGATCAGCAGCGCCTCGCCAAGCGCCTTCATGAACTCGCTCACCGCTTCCCGCACGACTTCCGGCTGGTCGGCGATCTGATCGACCGAAACGCCGTAAGGCAACGCTTCTTCGAAGCGGTGATAGGTCGCCTCGACCTCCTTGCCGACATCGGTGACGTTGAAGCCCTTGGCCATGACGACGCCGACCTGGACACTGTCGTGGCCGTTGAAGCGGTATTTGCGCTGATAGGGGTCTTCGAGACCTGTGGTCACGGTTGCGATGTCACCGAGGCGCGTCACCTGGTTGCCGGCGCGCAGGCGAAGTTCGCGGATGTCGGCCGCCTCCGTCACGCTGCCTTCGACCGAGATGCGCACCGAACGCTGGCCGGTATCGACCGAGCCTGCCGGATCGACATTGTTCTGGCCCTTGATCGCGTTCTGCAGATCGGTGAGCGTCAGGCCACGCTCGGCAAGCACCTTGGACGAAACGTCGATGTAGAGTTTTTCCGGCTGGTCGCCGATGATCACGGCCTTCTCGACGCCGGGCGTCGTCAGCAGCATGTCACGCGCCTGGATGGCTAGTTTCTTCAGCTCGGGATAGCTGTAGCCGTCGCCGCTGATCGAATGCAGGGTGATGAAAGTGTCGCCGAACTCATCGTTGAAGTAGGGCCCAAGCAGACCTTGAGGCAGCTCATTGGCGATATCGCCGACCTTCTTGCGTACCTGGTAAAACGCATCCGCGACCTGCGTAGGATTGGTGTCGCCTTCCACCTGCAAGGTAATGATGGCGCTGCCGGCGCGCGTGTAGGAACGGACGAAATCGAGATGCGGCGTTTCCTGCAGCTTGCGCTCGATCTTGTTGACGACCTGGTCCTCCATCTCCTGGATCGAGGCCCCCGGCCAGACAGCCTGGACGACCATGACGCGGAAAGTGAAGTCCGGGTCTTCCTTCTGGCCCATGCGCATCAGGCCGAGCGCACCGGCAACGATGATCAGGCCGAACAGGAACCGCGCAATGCTCGGGTGCCCGATTGCCCAGCGCGAAAGATTGAAGGGCCGCTTCTCATTGGTGTCGGTGGTCATAGCGCCAGTCCATTTGTCTGATCGTCAGCGCACGCACATGGCATGCCCAGGGAGCTTCTAATGCTGGCTTCCGGGCGGCGAGGCTTTCCGGGCGGAGAGACACTCATCGCGGTGGGACGCGGGGATCGATGTGGGGGATTACATCGACCTGACGTCTCGACAATCGGGCACCTGCCGCCCGGAAACCATGAACCGCCTGACCTCGCGGCTTGCGCCGATGCGAGGAAAGCCGTTTTATTCTTGGCCGTCAGCGCACGCGCTTGGCGGCGCCGCCATTGTCGTCCGCCGATGCGGACTGCTGCACCGCATCGCCGGTCAGCTTGACCTTCAGATTCTCGGTCATGAATTGCGTGCCCGCCGCAACGACGACGTCGCCGGGGTTCAATCCTTCGGCAACATGCACGCCGTCGGCGGTGAATTCGGCTACCTTGATCGGACGCGCATGGACGGTCTCGCCGTTGCGGTCCACGGTCCAGACGATCTGCTGGCCTTCCTTTTGCGCCAGCGCGCTCAACGGGATCGATACGCTCTGCGGGCTGTTGTTGGCCGCCGAAGCCTCGATGTTGGCGGTCATGCCGAGAAGCACGCGCGGATCGTTGGGCAGGCTGACGCGAACGGCAAAGGTACGCGACTGCTGATCGGCGCTGCCGGCGACTTCACGGACCTTGCCGTCGAGCGTCAGCGCATCG
>NZ_RZSX01001092.1:0-1819 GCF_004023105.1 Mesorhizobium sp. M5C.F.Ca.IN.020.32.2.1
ATGTAGGCCTCAACGACGTCGAGGCCGAAATGCGTGACCATCTTGCGCAGTTCGGCGACGCCCTTTTCGTTAGCGGCAATCTGCGCCTTGAGGTCTGCGATGTTCTGATGCGGATTGCGTGCCGGGTAGGGGTGGTCGGTGAGCAGCGTCTCCAGTTCCTTCTCGCGGAACCGGCCGCGATCGACGATGCGGAAATTGTCGAACAGCACGCCTTCCTCGTCGACCGTGGTGGCGAGCGGCGTCATCGAGCCAGGCGCGGTGCCACCGATGTCGGCATGATGACCGCGTGAAGCGACGTAGAAGAGGATTTTTGGCGATTGGCCGATCTCCCCCCCTGTGGGGGAGATGCCCGGCAGGGCAGAGGGGGGCAACGTCGAGCGCTCAGCTTCGCGATACGCCGCCTCGCCAATTGGAGGCATTGGCGGGGCAGCGCGCCCCTCTGTCGGCTTCGCCGACATCTCCCCCACAAGGGGGGAGATTGGCCGCTCTTCCTCAAACACCGGCGTCACCACGGTGATATCAGGCAGATGCGTGCCGCCATTATAAGGCGCATTCAATGCAAAGACGTCGCCGGGGTGAATGTCGCCCGAGTTGAGCCGGATGATGGTTTCCACCGAACGGTCCATGGAGCCGAGATGCACCGGCATGTGCGGCGCGTTGGCGACCAGCGCGCCATTGCGGTCGAAGACGGCGCAGGAGAAATCCAGCCTTTCCTTGATGTTGACGGAGTAGGCGGTGTTCTGCAGCGTCACGCCCATCTGCTCGGCGATCGACATGAACAGGTTGTTGAAGACCTCCAGCATGACCGGATCGGCTTCGGTGCCGAGCGCTGCCTGCCGGCGCTTTTTCTCGACGCGGCGCAACAGCACATGCTTCTTGGCGGTGATTTCGGCTTGCCAGCCCGGTTCGACGACGATGGTCTGGTTCGGTTCGATGACCAGGGCAGGACCGGCAACGCTGTGCCCCGGCTTGAGCGCCTCGCGGCGAAAGATGCCGGCGTGACGCCAGATGCCGTCGGCGAAGATTTGCCGTTTCTCCGAAGGGCTTGGGGTTATGTCCTCAAGAACTGAATCGCTTTCCTCGCAGCCGGCGTCGCCGGTGTCGGTGCCTTCCACGCCGACCGATTCGACGATCATCGGCTTTTTGTCATAGACGAAGCCGAACTGCGCCTTGTGGGCCGTTTCGAAATCGCTCTTGGCTCGTGAAATCGAGCGGTGCTCGAAATTCACCGGCAGTGCGGTGTCGGTGCCGTCATAGCGGACCTGCAGCACCGGTTTCGAGGCGACGGTGTCCTCGGCGATGCCTTGTGCGGCGAGCTCGTTGATGACGGCTTTGCGCAATGTCGCGATAAGCTCGTCGATCGCCGGCTTGGAGTCTTCCGCCAGTGGTTTCAGCAGCGCCTGCTGGCGCGACGAAAAAGTCGAGGACAACCCAATGCCATAAGCCGACAGCAGGCCCGAGAACGGATGGATCAGCACCGCTTCCATGCCGAGTGCGTCGGCAACGAGGCAGGCGTGCTGGCCGCCGGCGCCACCAAAACAGTTCAAGAGATATTCGGTGACGTCGTAGCCGCGCTGCACGGAAATCTTCTTGATCGCGTTGGCCATGTTTTCGACGGCGATGGTGACGAACCCTTCGGCCACCGCCTCCGGCGTGTGGCCGTCGCCGATTTCGGCGGCGAGTGCTGCGAATTTTTCGCGCACGGTTTGCACGTCGAGCGGCTCGTTCTGGCCGGGTCCAAAAATGGCCGGGAAGAAGTCGGGCTGCAGCTTGCCCAGCATGACATTGGCGTCGGTGACGGCCAGCGGGCCGCCGCGCC
>NZ_RZSX01001093.1:0-1819 GCF_004023105.1 Mesorhizobium sp. M5C.F.Ca.IN.020.32.2.1
AACAAGCGCCGCGAGATGGTCACGCCGATGCCCTTCCCATATGGGCAGGGTGCGTCCTAGAAATGCATTAAGTCCACCGATGAGGCGGTTTCCGGCGAGGACCATAATCTCGTCTGCCGCGCGGACATGATTCCAAATGGGGCGCGCCTGTGCGCGCTCAAGCATGTATCCGCCTGCCGCCTGCGCGATGTTATCGCCTTCCAGCACCCTGAGCGAGAGCGGCAGGCGGCCGGTGAGATCGATCGGCCGTCCGGAATCGAGTTGCTGCCGGGCTTCAAGTACCCAGGAACCGAGCTGTGGGCAGCCATCTTTCCAGCGGTGCGGATGATCAAGCCTTTCGCTTGCACCGGCGGCTTTAAGCTCTTCCCAGCGATCACGATCCGAACGAAGCGCCCGATCGGTCTTTTCCGCCCCGAATATGCGTTGCAGCGGATCGCCGAATATCCGCAACGCCGCCCCCTCGCGGTGTATTGCCATGATCACCGCGTGCTGATCGGGCGTGGTGTCCTGATGCTCATCGCAGATAATAACCGGATAGCGTCTGGCCAGCGCTCTCGCGATCATCCTCTGCGCGGAAAGAAGGCCGGCAACTTTTCTGGCCATGAGTGCAAAACCGGCGCCGCCATCTTTATAGACCCAGACAGACGGATCGGCAGGAAGGTCCAGTATCCTGTGATAGGCTATGGCAATCTGCGTGATCAGCGCGTCGATCGTTCTTATCTCGACCCTGTCGCCCGCGTGCGCCGTGCGAGCGGCGAACACCCCGCAGGCACCATGGGTGTGGGTTAGGATCAGCAGCCTGCCGCTGCCGAGCGTTCCCGCAACATCACGCGCATAGTTTGCCCCCTGGTGCGTCTTTCCGCAGCCGGCCGGCGCCTCGATGATGACCAGCGGCTCATGCGAGCGGAGCAGCCCGGCAACAGCTTCATCGCTCACAGGCCAAGCGTCCCGATAGCAGGGCGTTCAGCCGCCAGCAAGATCGCATTCAGAAGTGGCAGGATACGCGGCCGGATCGCCGGCCATGCGCCAAGTGCGACCATCTTTACGGCAAGTTCCCGGCCGCCGTCCCCGGATTTGAACCAGATCTTGCCGTGCGCTTTCCATTCCTTGCGTGTTGCCTTGTCTTCTTCCGCCACTTCGTCGGCATTGCCACTGGCGGCCGCGATAACGAGAGCCTTCAGCGTAGTGCCCTTTTCGAGAGCAGCAGCCTCGATAGCTTCAAGCTCGCGATCGGCGATTCCGAGCCGGACCGACAGCGTTCTGAGACGGGCACCCGGCAGGTCTCCGCTCTCGTCCCTTATCAGGTCAGCCAGCCGCCCATCAGGGATTGCGTCGATGACAACCTGCTCCGTGCAGCCGTTCTGCCACTGAAGGAGCCTGTCTCCGAGGTTGCCTTTCAGTGTAGCCCAGCGCCCCGGCGCCCGTCCTTCATCATCGACAAGACCAGCAAAACGCAACCCCGTCGCGGCGAGGGTTTCAAGCAGCCCTAGCACAGCGTCATTGCCCTGCCCGTCGCAGACCCTTACGCCATAATCCAGCGGATCGGCAGCAAAAGCCTTTTCGAGAAGGTAGCGCAAGAACCCAGCCTCGGTCGGCCCTTCGCCGATGACGGCGACCCTTGCCAGAAACGTCTCGGGATCGCGCTGCTGCTGCGCGGCAATCTTGTTCCGCGGCAGTGCGCCGATCCTGCAGGATGTATCGAGATACCACAGAGCCGCATCGTCAGCGCAGGCAATCGCTACCGGACTATGAGTGGTCACAAACGACTGGCCGGCATCGCCGATGATGCTGCGGACCAGTTTTCGCAGCCGGTACGGCT
>NZ_RZSX01001094.1:0-1805 GCF_004023105.1 Mesorhizobium sp. M5C.F.Ca.IN.020.32.2.1
GCGCGCCGGCGAGGGGGTATGGACGCCGACCCCGGATGGCAATCGCAGGCGCGTGCTGCTGCACACGGACGAGTTGATGATGGTCGAGTTCGGTTTCGACAAGGGCGGTGTCGGTGCGCTGCATTCGCACCCGCATGTCCAGGCGAGCTACGTCGCCGAAGGTCGCTTCGAGGTCACCATCGACGGCAGGACCGAGATCCTGGAAACGGGGAGCAGCTTCATTGTCCCATCCAACTTGGTCCATGGCGTCAAGGCGCTCGAGGCCGGGCGCCTAGTCGACAGCTTTACGCCGCACCGCGCTGATTTTATCGACTGAAGGGCGCGCGAATGCAGATCATTGCGCCGCGGCGTGTGTCCGGCCCAATGAGCAGAACCGCGTGTTTGCCCGCTTCCTTCCGGCATGTCCCGCAAACGAAAAGCCCGCGCCTCCGGAGAGACGCGGGCGTGTTGCCTGGGCGCTTGTGGCGCCGCGGTACTCAAAACATCACCGCAGAACCTGAACCTGCCGAATTATGATGAAGATAGGATTAACCGGCCCGAGCCGACGCGATATTCACAGGCAAAGCGAATAGGGCTGGAATCACGGTCCCATATCCGCCAATGAGGGGATATTCTTTCAGACGGCGCCGACGGAGACAGGACTTGAGGGGTGATCAAGTATTCGAATCCGCGGTCAAGCCAGTCACCTGGAGATTGTCCAGAGAGCTTTGGCAAGTCATGTCGCCGCAGCTCCTGGCCGTCTCCACACTGCCTTTTCAGGCGGCGCCGATCGTAGAAATTCCCTGATGCAGGTATCGAAGGTGAGCGTCCGGGCGGAGGATTCCAAGCGGCGTGTCCTGAAGGATGTGTTCGGCTTCGATAATTTTCGTCCCGGCCAGGATGCTGTGACGGAGGCACTGCTGGCTGGGCGCCATGTGCTGGCTGTGATGCCGACCGGCGCCGGCAAATCGCTCTGCTACCAGGTCCCGGCGCTGGTCCTTGGCGGGCTCACCATTGTCGTTTCGTCGCTGGTGGCGCTGATGCAGGACCAGGTCGCCGCATTGCGCCTTGCCGGCGTGGCGGCCGATACGATCAATTCCTCGCTCGATCGGGATGCCAATGTCGCCGCATGGCGCCGTGTTGCGGCGGGCCAAACGCGCCTGCTCTATCTTGCGCCGGAGCGGCTCATGACCACACGGATGCTCGAGGCGCTGGCAAGGCTCGACATCCGGCTGATCGCTGTCGACGAGGCGCATTGCATCTCCCAATGGGGTCCGGCGTTCCGGCGCGAATATGAAGAGTTGTCGCGGCTGCGCGGCATCTTTCCTGATGTGCCGATCATTGCGCTGACGGCGACAGCGGACGAGACGACGCGCACCGACATCGCCGCACAGCTGTTCGCTGGCTGCGTCGAAACCCTGGTGCTGGGCTTCGACCGGCCGAACATCAAGCTTGGCATCGAGGCCAAGCAGGACGGCAAGCGCCAATTGCTGAGCTTCGTGCAGCGTCATGCCGGCCGCAGCGGCATCGTCTATTGCCTGTCGCGCAAGAAGACCGAGGAGATGGCGGCGTTCCTCGAGAAGAACGGCGTGCGCGCGCTCGCCTATCATGCCGGCATGAGCAAGGACGCGCGTGAAGCGAATCAAAACGCATTCATGATCTTGTCCGGCGTCGTGATGGTGGCGACCATCGCCTTCGGCATGGGGATCGACAAGCCTGACGTCGCCTATGTCTTCCATACCGATCTGCCGGGCAGCCTCGAAGCCTATTATCAGGAAATCGGCCGTGCTGGCCGCGACGGGCGGGCTGCCGAGGCACATATGCTC
>NZ_RZSX01001095.1:0-1804 GCF_004023105.1 Mesorhizobium sp. M5C.F.Ca.IN.020.32.2.1
ATATCAGATAGGCCTTGCGGATTGATCCTTTCAGGAAAGGGATCGGCAGGGCGCCAAGAATGAACAGCAGGGCGGGATGGACGAAGTCAATCATAATAGTCCTCGCGCCGCATCAACCCGCCCTGATGGCCGAGGAACTTGGAGACGAAGATCAGCAGGACGCAGGACAAGAAGCCATAGACGGCCGACCAGCCCGGCAAGCGGTCCCACAGGTATTCAGCGTGTTCGCGGGGGACCAGAAAATCGGCGATGACGATCAGAACGAGCGCCAGATAAAACAGCCGGCGGCGTTGCTCCGCGTATCTCGCCTCACCAAAGAAATTGACGACACGCCTGATCATCTGACCACTCCTTCCGCCAGGGTGAGAAAATAGCCGGGGAAAATACCCATCGACACCGACAGGATCGCGGTCGCGACCAGCGGGATTGTCACCATCGGAATTTCACGGACCGTCGCCGGACTTTCCTGTGTCTCCGTCCCGAAAAAAGCGACATAGCTGACCGGCAGGAAGTACGCGGCGTTCAGGACCGAGCTCACCAAGAGCACGACCAGGAACGCAATCTCCCCCGCCTCCACCGAGCCCAGCGCCAGATACCACTTGCTGACGAAGCCCGCGGTGGGCGGCACCCCGATCATGCTGAGCGAGGCCACGAAGAACGCGCCCATCGTCCAGGGTAGCCTGCGGCCGATGCCGGCCATGTCGCTGATGTTCCGCTTGCCGGACGCGCAATAGATCGACCCGGCGCAGAAAAAGAGCGTGATCTTGGAGAACGCATGCGCCGCAATGTGGATGATCCCGCCGACCATCGCGACCGGCGACAGCAGGACCGCGCCCAGCACGATGTAGGAGAGTTGGCTGACCGTCGAATAGGCGAGCCGCGCCTTCAGGTCGTCCCGCGTCAGGGCGTAGATGGACGCCATCAGGATGGTGAACGAGACCAGATAGGCCGTTGCGATGCCGAGCCCCAGCCCGTCCACCAGCCCCGTGCCGAAGACATGGAACACCACCCGCAGCACGCAGAACACGCCCATCTTGACCACGGCCACCGCATGCAAGAGTGCGCTGACCGGTGTCGGCGCGACCATCGCGGCAGGCAGCCAGGCGTGCATCGGCATCACCGCGGCCTTGGCGAAGCCGAACAGATAGCAGAAGTAGATCACGGTCATTAGCGCCGGCGAGGCATCGACCCCGGCCAGCAGCCCGCCTGGCACGAAGTCGAGCGACCCCGCCAGATGGTAGGTCAGCGCCAGCGCGGCGAGAAGCACGCTTTTCGACGCCCCCATCAAATAGACGAGATACTTGCGGCTACCCGTCCATCCCTCTTCGTCCTCGTGGTGATAGACGAGCGGATAGGTAACGAGGCTGAGCACCTCGTAGAAGATCACCAGCGTGAACAGATTGGCGGCGAAGGCGCCCCCGACGGCCGCCGCCAGACTGGCGGCGAAGCAGGCGAAGAACCGGGTCTGCGCGTGCTCGTTCAGGTGGCGCATGTAGCCGATGGAATAGATCGCCGCCACGATCCACAAGAGCGACGAGACGGTGGCAAACACCATGCCGAGCGCATCGACCCGGAAAGCGAAGTCGATCCCCGGCAGAATCTCGAACAGGCGCAAATCGACCGTCCCGCCGGCCAGCACCGTGGGTGCCATCGAGGCGACAATTGCGAACATGGCGATCGCGGCTAAGGGCGAGACGAGATCGCGGAGTTTCTCGCGGTTGTTCAGAACGAAAACTGCAAGGGCCGCCAGGCCTGCGACGGCGACGGCAAGCAGCGGCCGGATCGATATCACCGGGTCCAAGCC
>NZ_RZSX01001096.1:0-1803 GCF_004023105.1 Mesorhizobium sp. M5C.F.Ca.IN.020.32.2.1
GCTGGCAGATGCGCTCGATTTCGGCTTGCAGTGCCGAAAGATCGGGCGAGGCGGAAACGCCGGCCCATACCGCATGCGGTTTCTTCTGGCCGAAGGCGCCGACGCCGGACAGCGTCAGCGGGAAGGATGGGCGGTGGACTCGGTCGAGCGCGTTGGCGATCTCGTCGGCGACATGGCCCTGGACATCGCCGATGAAGCGCAGCGTCAAATGGTAGTTCTCGACGTCGATCCAGCGGGCCCCGGGCAGGCCGCCCCGGAGCAGGGACAGCGAAAGGGCGGCGTCACGCGGTATTTCGAGGGCGGTGAAAAGACGCGGCATGGTAAGCCTCCTGTCCTCGAATCGAACTCTTGTCCTAGCGAATCATCGAAAATCAAGCGGGGCAAGCGGATTGTTGATCGCACCTGGCCTAAATCGCAGGGGAATTCGGACCCTCATCGAAATTCAGTCCTTCAAGAGTTGCCCTTAACTACGGCAATGGCTTTTTCGACCTCCGGCAGTATGTGCTCGACCATGCGGTCGATGCCCTTGGCATTCGGGTGCAGGCCGTCCTCGAGCTGAAAAGTGGCGTCGCCGGCGACGCCCTCGAGGAAGAACGGATAGAGCGGGACGCCGAATTTTTCCGCCAGTTTCGGAAAGATCGCGTCAAAGCTGCTCTGGTAGTCGGCGCCGAGATTGGGTGCGGCGCGCATGCCGGCCAGCAGCACGGCGATCTTGCGCTGCCTCAGCTTCGCCAGCATGGCGTCCAGATTCTTTTGCGTGATGGCGGGAGAAACGCCGCGCAGCATGTCGTTGGCACCGAGTTCGAGGATGACCAGCTGCGTGCCGTCCGGCACCGACCAGTCGAGCCGCGACAGGCCGCCACTCGACGTATCGCCAGAGACACCGGCATTGGTTACGGTTACATCGTGGCCCTTCGCGCGAAGTGCTGCCTCAAGTTTCTGGGTGAAGCCTTCGTCGGGTCCGAGGCCAAAGCCCGCCATCAGGCTGTCGCCGAAACCGACGATCTTCAGGGGCTCGGCGCGCGCCGACGAAAGGGCGCCGCAAATTCCAAGGAAAAGGATCAAGGCTGCGGCAAGTGTGTGTTTGAAAGCCATGCGGCAGGCCCCATATGACGAAGGACATTTTGTTGCGGCAGGCAGAATTCCAGCCTTCCCCTTCCCATATAGGACGATTTTATTTTGACAGAAGCCGTCATCGCGCTGAAAAACGTATCGCTGACGCTCGGCGAAGGAGCGTCTTCCGTCCATGTGCTGAAAGGTGTCAGCCTCGATGTGGCTGCCGGAGAGGCGACCGGCATCGTCGGTCCTTCTGGCTCGGGAAAGTCGACGCTGCTGATGGTCCTTGCCGGCTTAGAAAGGGTCGATTCGGGGACGGTACGAATTGCGGGCGAATTGCTGAACGGCAAGAGTGAAGATCAGATCGCATCGTTTCGGGGACGAAATATTGGCATCGTGTTCCAGTCCTTCCACCTCATCCCGAATATGACGGCGCTCGAAAATGTCGCAGTACCGCTGGAATTGGCCGGCCATAGCGATCCGTTCGGGGTGGCGGCGCGGGAGCTGGAGGCGGTGGGCTTGAGCGACCGCGTCACTCATTATCCCGGCGAATTGTCCGGTGGCGAACAGCAGCGTGTGGCGATCGCCCGGGCGCTGGCGCCTTCGCCGCGCATTCTGATCGCCGACGAGCCGACCGGCAATCTCGACCAGACAACGGGGCGGCAGGTCGCCGATCTTCTGTTCGCCAAGGCGGCCGAGCGCGGCATGACGCTGGTGCTGGTCACTCATGATCCGGCGCTCGCTGCA
>NZ_RZSX01001097.1:0-1803 GCF_004023105.1 Mesorhizobium sp. M5C.F.Ca.IN.020.32.2.1
ATGCGTGATGGAACGCCCGTTCGGCGATGCCGTCAAGCAAACCGCCAGACGGTCGTGCGCTTGACCAAGGCGTCTTCCAGTGCCCGGGTTACCGCCACTTCATAGACGGCAAGCGGCTCCAGTCCTGCTTGCGGCATATAGGAACGGCCGGGATCGCCGACGATAATGTCGGCGCCGCGCGCCTTCAGCGTCGCGAACCATGGCATCAGCCGGTCGGCAATGGATTTGTCGTAGAAGACGTCGCCGGCCAGAACCACATCCCAGCCCGCATCGGCTCCGATGCAGTCCGAGCCGAGGAACTTTATCCCGACATCATTGGCCTCGGCGTTGATGCGGATCGCGGTCGCGCAGAACGGGTCGATATCGGCGGCGATCACCTCTGCCGCGCCGGCCTTCGCCGCGGCAATGGCGACAAGGCCGGAACCGGAGGCAAAGTCGAGCACGCGCTTGCCCTGTACATCGGACGGATTGTCGAGGATATAGCGGGCAAGGCCTTGGCCGCCGGCCCAGGCGAAGGCCCAGAAAGGCGGCGGCAGGCCGATTTCGGCCAGTTCGTCCTCGGTCCGCTGCCACAGATCATGCGCTTCGTCGGCCAGATGCAGCAGGATCTCCGGCACATGCGGCGGCGCCATCAGCGCCGTGTTGTCGAGGATGAAGCTTTTCGCGCTGTTCGGCGTCAGCGCCGTCACGGAGCCGGCGTCAGGCCGCCCATGCGGCAGACCTCTTTCCATTCGGCCGGCGTCACCGGCTGCACGGAAAGCCGTCCGAGCCGGACCAGTGCCATCTCGGCAAGCTTGGGATTGGCCTTGACATGTTCCAGCGTCACCGGCTTCGGCATATCCTTTACGGCGCGGATATCGACGCATTCCCATCGCGGATCGTCGGAAGTCGTGTCCTGATGAGCCAGCGCGCAGACCTCGGCGATGCCGACCACATCGAGCCCGTCATTGGAGTGGTAGAAGAAGCCGAGGTCGCCGATCTGCATCGCCTTCATATTGTTGCGCGCCGCATAATTGCGCACGCCGTCCCATTGCGTGCCGGCTTTGCCCTTCGCCTTGAGGTCCTCGAAGGAGAAGACCGAGGGTTCAGATTTGAACAGCCAGTAGTTCATTTTTTGCTCCTCCTGGCAGCTGGCGATCAGGCAGCCGCCGGCTTGTTGAAGGTCCAATTCCATTGCCGGATTTCGACGCTTTCGAACAGCCCGGCCTTGGCATAGGGGTCTGCCGCCGACAGCGCTTGTGCCGCGGCCAGGTCGGGCGCCTCGACCACGACGAGGCTGCCGTTCGGCTTGCCGTCGGCCTCGAGGAACGGACCGGCGAAGGCCAGCTTCTTCTCGCCGTTCAATCCTTCCAGGAAGGCAACATGCTCGGGCCGGGTATCGAGCCGCACCTGCAGGCTTCCAGGCTTGTCCTTGCAAATCAACGCAAACAGCATCTTCCATCTCCGGATTGTTCGAAATTACACGTCGGTTTCGGTCTTCAGCGGCCTTGTCATCAGCGCCGCGACAGCCTGGCGGATGGTGATCGTGCCGTCTAGTATGGCGGCGACGGCGGTGATGATCGGCGCATCGATCTTGCGCTCGGCGGCAATGCGGGCGGCGATCGCCGCCGTCGGCACGCCTTCGGCCAATGGCAGGCCGGCAAGTGGCTTGCCTTGTCCCAGCGCCAGCCCGTAGGCGAAATTGCGCGACTGGGCGGACGAGCAGGTGAGCAAAAGATCGCCGAGGCCGGAAAGTCCCATCAGCGTTTCCGGCCTGGCGCCGAAGGCAGCACCGATGCGGCGCAATTCGACGAAGCCGCGGGT
>NZ_RZSX01001098.1:0-1799 GCF_004023105.1 Mesorhizobium sp. M5C.F.Ca.IN.020.32.2.1
AGTGCTCCGCCGCGCGTGCTTCGGGGCTCACATCACGAACCTTGGAGATGTCGAATACCGGTCCGCCTGCCGAAAGCTGTCGGGCCGCTGCGCGTGCCCGATCTATCCAGGTGTCGGGAGCCTCACCTTCGGCAACGATGCGATCATTGACGATCGAAAGTCGTACTGAATCCGGCGGAGCCAGCGACGCCGTAAGCCGCTTCAACACGAACTCCGGCTCAAGGCTCTGATAGAATTGCCACTGCGAATGAACGCGGGCGGGATCGACCTGCGTTCCGGACAGCAAAGCCTGCGGGTCGGCGGCAAGCGGATCTCTCAGGCCGGCAATATAGAATTGGCCATCGCGCACCTTTTGTTCGGCAACGATGATGCCCGGCTGGGTACTCAGCCGCGACACATAGGCCTGCCAGCGTTGCCCGGATTGCCAGGAAAGAAGGAACCAACCGCCTGCCGGAATCAAAACCAGCAGGACTGCAGCCACCACCAGCCAAGGAAATCCCTGGTTAGAGTCCTCCTGCTTCAGTTCAACGCAGGTCTGCAACAGCGTCTCTACGCCGACCAACTGCGAACTGTCGCCATCAAACTGCTCTAAAGCCTGTGAGCATTCATCATGGATGCGAAGCAACAGATCGCGAAATATTTCATGTAATTCCTCTGGCGGATTTCCCCGGATCACCGCAACCAAGGTCGCAAACGGTCCAACTTCTGACCAGAGACGAAGCTCCCCAAAACGGATAGTGTCCAGGCCGCTCTGTTCTTTCTCGTTAAATGAGTCTTTCACAAAATCTTGAATTGCACTAAGCATCGAAGAAATGAGTTGCGGATCTTCGCTCGTTGCATTATCGGCAGTTACATGCGCTATCAAAAGCCCGGAATTGCGGTTAATCAGAAAGACATGCTCTACGCGATAGACAAGAGAATGCTTAAGAACAACTTCTGAGAAGCTTGCTCCCGTTCTCCAGGCTTCCAATCTCCACTTGAGCCCATGCCAGGTAAATATATGTCTTAAAGTTTCATTCAGCGACTGAAAGGTCTGATCGATCTTTTCCCCGATCGACTTGCGAATTGCCGGCAGAAACACCGGGTATAGTATATCCGTTAGCGTACGCGGGCTCTTCTGGATGGACCGTTGCACGGCCCTCTCGACAGCTGGCGCAAGTGCCTCGCCGAGTTGCGCATGAGGCGCACGTGCGGCTGCACTGGGGAGAACACCCCCCACTGCAGACGCAAGCTGCTCAGGTTCGTCGAGCAGGTGCGTAACTCGTGAAAGCTCCGAAATTTCGCGGCCGACCAGCAACTGGCGCAGCGTTTCCATGCGAGGATCGGCGGTGGGAACTCCGTCGAGACGCGCACGATAGTCCGGATCAACGTTCCGGGCAATTTCGACCAAAAGATTAGCCAGAGCCTCGCGATCAATCTCTGTATCGTTCGAAGCTGCTCTTTGAGGAAGGCTGATTGGGTCGACGGTCGACGTCAAGTTCCGATCAACTCACTTTCCAGCTACGTTCCGAGTTGCTCTTGCTGCCGACGGGATCCTGATTTAGACATTTTGCAACCTCGACAAACAGGCCAGCCAAAAGATTTCGGTCGGTCTTGACGTTGCTGAGATCGGAAAACATCTTTTCCATTAGCATCTGCATGCTTTCATTCTTTTGCTTGATTTCCTCACGCAGCAATTGATCGCTTCGATTTATCCGGTCCGCGACTTCGCGCTCAAGCTCGCGCACGATAGTCCGGATCAACGTTCCGGGCAATTTCGACCAAAAGATTAGCCAGAGCCTCGCGATCAATCTCTGTAT
>NZ_RZSX01001099.1:0-1798 GCF_004023105.1 Mesorhizobium sp. M5C.F.Ca.IN.020.32.2.1
ATTCGCAACCAGCAATTTTCTGTCGCAAGTTCGGTCTCAGGCCGCTCCCATCACTTGCCTGGCGATGACCACCTTCTGCACGTCGGATGCGCCCTCATAGATGCGCAGCGCGCGGATCTCGCGATAGAGGCTTTCGATGATGTGGCCCTTACGCACGCCGTCACCACCATGCAGCTGCACGGCCTTGTCTATCACCTCTTGCGCCTTGTCGGTGGCGAACAGCTTGGCCATCGCCGCTTCGCGGGTAACACGGGCGGCGCCCATGTCCTTGGTCCAGGCGGCGCGGTAGACCAGCAGGGCGGCGGTATCGACATCAAGCGCCATGTCGGCGATGTGGCCCTGCACCATTTGCAGCTCGGCCATCGCAGCGCCGAACAGTTTGCGCTCGGCCACTCTTGTGATGCTTTCGTCCAGCGCGCGCCGGGCAAAGCCGAGTGCCGCCGCGCCGACCGTCGAGCGGAACACGTCGAGCACCGACATGGCGAGACGGAAACCGTCGCCTGGCTTGCCGATCAATGCCGAGGCCGGAACGCGGACATTGTCGAAGAACAGGCGTGCAAGCGGATGCGGCGCGATCACCTCCAGCCGCTCGGCGATTGTCAGGCCCTCGGTATCTGCAGGCACGATGAAGGCGGAAAGTCCCTTGGCGCCGGGCGCCTCGCCAGTGCGAGCGAAAACGACGTAGAGATCGGCAATGCCGCCATTGGAAATCCAGGTCTTTTCGCCTGACAGAACATAGTCGTCGCCGTTGCGCGCGGCCGTCATCTCCATATTGGCGACGTCAGATCCGGAGCGTGGCTCCGACAGCGCGAACGCGGAAATCGCTTCGCCGGCGCGTGTCTTCGCCAGCCAGCGCTGCTGGTCGGGCGTTCCGAACAGGCTGAGCGCCCCGGTGCCGAGCCCTTGCATGGCGAAGACGAAGTCGGCCAGTCCATCATGCCGGGCCAGCGTCTCGCGCGTAATGCACAGCGTGCGCACGTCAAGCGGCCCGGGGTTTGCGATGTCGAGCGCCGTCGGTTTCAACCAGCCGTCTTGGCCGAGCTTCGCCACCAGCTCGCGGCAGGCGGCATCGACATCGTCATGCGCGACCGGCAGGTTTCTTCCGCACCAGGCGTCCAGCCGCTCGGCAAGCTCGCGATGGCGGTCCTCGAAGAACGGCCAGTTGAGGAAGGAGCGGTCAGGCATGGGAATGCCTCGTCCCGAACTGCACTCGACGGCGCCCCCCTCTGTCCGTTCTTATGGATGCAGCTCTCATCCTAATTGCCCTCGAACACCGGCTTCTGCTTGGCGACGAAAGCCGTGTACGCCCGCTTGAAATCGCCGGTCTGCATGCAGATCGCCTGCGCCTGCGCTTCCGCCTCGATCGCCTGGTCGAGGCCCATCGACCATTCCTGGTTCAACTGCGTCTTGGTGATGCCGTGGGCGAAGGTCGGGCCGGAAACGATGCGCGTAGCCATGTCGAGCGCGTCGGCTTCAAGCGCCGCCGCATCGACCAGCCGGTTGTAGAAACCCCAGCGCTCGCCCTCCTCAGCACTCATCGTCCGGCCGGTGTAAAGCAGCTCGGCGGCGCGGCCCTGGCCGATAATACGCGGCAGGATCGCGCAGGCGCCCATGTCGCAGCCGGCAAGACCGACACGCGTGAACAGGAACGCGGTCTTGGCCTCAGGCGTGGCGATACGGATGTCGGACGCCATGGCGATGATGGCACCGGCGCCCACCGCCGCGCCGTCGACCGCCGCAATGATCGGCTTGCCGCAATTGAGCATCGCCTTGACGAAATCGCCGGTCATTCGGGTGA
>NZ_RZSX01000109.1:0-10741 GCF_004023105.1 Mesorhizobium sp. M5C.F.Ca.IN.020.32.2.1
ATCCATCCCTTCGCCGAGGATGTCAGCGAAGGGAGCGAACGAAGCGCCTACGTCAACATCCATTGCATAGACGATCTCGATCTGGACGCTGTGCCGATTTTCGACTTCGACGGCCGCGCGGTTTGACGGACCCTCAACTGTCGGCTGCCTTTGGGCCAAGCCGGAACGCCGCCAGGGCCGCCAGCAGCGTCGCGATCCCGCAATAGGCGAACGCACTGGCGACGCCGGCATTGTCGACCAGCAGGCCGCCGAAAACGGCGCCGAGCGCAATGGCCACCTGGAACGTGGCGACCATCAGCCCGCCGGCGCTTTCGGCCTGGTCGGGAGCGGCTCTTACCAGCCAGGTTTGCAGTCCGACCGGCACCGCACCGAACGCAAAGCCCCAGGCGGCAACCGCCATTGCCGCCACCACGGGTGAGGCACCGAGAACGAGCAGCAGGAGCGCTGACAATGCAATCAGCAGAGGCGCCAGGCCGACGGCTGCCTTGAGATTGCGCTCGGCCATGAAGCCGCCGGCGAAATTGCCGAAGAACCCACCAATGCCGTAGGCGAGCAGCACCAGCGAGATCGTCTCGATATCCAGTGCCGGAACGTTCTCGAGAAATGGCCGGACATAGGTGAAGCCGGCAAAGTGTCCCGAGGCCACGAGCACGACCACCAGAAGTGCTGCCCTGATCGTCGACCGCTTCATCACCTCCAGCAAGGTGCGAAAACTGGCAACGCCCGCCGGCGGCAGCTTCGGAAGGGTGGCGACCTGCATCAGCAGCGCCAGGGCCCCGACAACAGCCGCGATCATGAAGGCCGTTCGCCATCCCCAGACGTCGCCGACATAGGCGCCGACCGGGGCCGCACAGACCGTCGCCACCGAAACGCCGGTGAGAATGATCGACATGGCGCGCGGCATTAGCCGCATCGGAACAAGCCGCATCGCCATCGCCGCCGACATCGACCAGAAGCCGCCGAGGCTGATCCCGAGCATGATGCGGGCGATCAGAAGAACGGGAAGCGAGGACGCAAACGCCGCCAGGAGGTTCGACAGGATCAGGAGGACCGTCAGCGCCCACATGACCAGTCTGCGATCAAGCCGTTTGGTGATGACAGCCATAGTCGGGGCGGCGATCGCGCCGACAACGGCCGTTGCTGTCACCGCTTGGCCGGCAGTGCCCTCCGTCACACCGAGGTCCTGCGCCAGCGGCGTCAGCAGGCTGGCAGGCAGGAATTCTGCGGTTACGAGCCCAAACACACCGAGCGCGAGGGATACGACCGCCCCCCACGCCGGCTCGGCTCGCTCGTCGCTTTCGGCGGGATCGAGAACGGCGTCCATGACGCCTGTCGCGGGTTCGGTCATTATGGGATCTCCGGCTGGTTGCAGCGCAACATTTGGCTGCAGTGCAAGATAGGGAGTGACCGTCTGGAGTTTCCATGCTAGAAACACCATCATGCTTGACCATTCGTCCAAAGTTCCGGTCACTGGCGATCCGCTGACGGACATATTGCGCGGGTTGCGTCTTGATGGCGTCGAGTATGGCCGGTGCGAAATGAAGGAGCCCTGGGGCATCCAGTTCCCGGCTCAGCCGGCGGCGCGATTTCATTTCATCGGCCGCAGAGGATGCTGGTTGCTGCAGCCGTCCGGCGAATGGGTGGAACTCAATGCAGGCGACGCGGTGCTGTTGCCGCGCGGTGCAGCACATGTCTTGGCCAGCGAACCGGGCACCGAGGCTTCGCCGATCCAGGGTTACGAGGTCGCAGAGGTCTGCAAGGGCGTTTACTGCCTGTCGAACGAAGGCTGCCGGCCGGGGACCCTGCTGTTTTTCGGCAGCATGTATTTCAATCTCGATGGTTTGCACCCTTTGCTGGGCATGATGCCGGATGTCATGCGTGCGCACGAACTGGAAGCCTATGAACCGGCCATTCCGCATCTGCTGGAGGCCATGGCGCGCGAAGTGACGATGGAGCGCGTCGGCTCCGGCGGCATTCTGGCACGGCTTGCCGATGTGATGGCCGCCACCGTCATCCGGTCATGGGTCGAGCGCGGCTGCGGCGACTCGTCCGGATGGATCGCGGCCGTGAGAGACCGCGAGATCGGTCGCGTGCTGGCGGCGATCCATCTCGAACCGGACCGCGATTGGACGGTGGAAACGCTCGCCAGGATGATGGGCGCCTCGCGATCGAGTTTCGCGGAACGCTTCGCGACGATCGTCGGCGAAACCCCGGCGAGATATGTCACCCAGGTGAGAATGCACCAGGCACGGCAATGGCTGGTCCGCGACCGGCTGAAGATTTCCGTCGTCGCCGCTCGCCTCGGTTATGAATCCGACGCCTCGTTCAGTCGGGCGTTCAAGCGCGTTATCGGATCGGCTCCCAGCCATTTTCGGGCCGAGGAACAGGCTGAGACCCGCCAAGCCGGCTAAACCTGGACAGAGGCTTCAAGCCGCTTCGCATCCTCCCGCCCAACGGGTGCGCTTAGCCCGCGTGGCGGAGACTAATCCCGCTTCCCTTGTCGAACAGCACCACCTTGTCCGGATCCCAGGCAAAGCGCACCGGCTGCTCGATCTCGACATCGGTTCTGGCCGGCACCGTGGCCCGCAGCATGGCGTCGCCGACCCGCAGGGTCAGGATCTTTTCGACGCCATGGTTCTCGACATCGTGGACGCGCGCTTCCACCGGCGCCCCGCTCTCGAGATAGACATCCTCGGGACGAATACCGAAGACGAGCGGGCGACCGTCGGTCGCACCGCTCGTCTTGGCACCCCCCGTAAAAGGCAGCTCGAAATTCAACGGTGCCATCACCGCGCGGCCGTCGACGAGCTTGCCGTCGATAAGGTTCATCGGCGGCGAGCCGACGAAGCTCGCCACATAGGTGTCGCGCGGATTGTTGTAGATCTCATACGGCGTGCCGGTCTGGACGATGCGGCCATGATTGAGCACGCCAACCTTGTCGCCCATCGACATCGCCTCGATCTGATCGTGCGTGACGAACAGGAAGGTCTGACCAAGGTTCATTTGGATGTTCTTCAGCTCGGTGCGCAGCGCCTCGCGCAGCTTGGCATCAAGGGCCGACAGCGGCTCATCCATCAGAAATACGCGGGGCTTCCTGACGATGGCGCGACCAATCGAGACGCGCTGCATCTCGCCGCCAGAAAGGCGATCCGTCTTGCGGTCGAGCAGATGCTCGATGCGCAAGGTCTTGGCAACGCGGTCGACGCGCGTCTTGATCTCGTCGGGCTCGATGCGGCGGATTTTTGGCTTCAGCGGAAATTCGAGGTTTTCGCGCACCGTGTACCGCGGATAAAGCGAGTATTGCTGCAGAACCAGCGCCACGTCGCGCTCGGCCGCACCCCAGTCGGCGACATCAGCGCCGTCGATGAATATCTGCCCCTCGTCCGGCTCTTCCAGGCCCGCGATCATGCGCAGCGTCGTCGTCTTGCCGGCGCCGGTCTCGCCGAGCAGCACGAAGAACTCGCCGTCGGCAATGTCGAGATTGAGCCCGGTCAATGCGGTGTGATTGCCGAATGTCTTCGAGATGTTCTTGAGCTGGATATGGGCCATCAGAGTCTCACCCCCAGCGAATTGCCGCTTGTCGTGTCGAAGAAGTGCGCCTGCGCCGGGTCGAGCTTGGCGAAGACCTGGACCCCCGGCTTGCCGACGAAACCGGAACGGGTGCGGGCGCGCAACATCTGTGCCCCGACCTTGAGGTCGACGATATCGTAAGAGCCAAGCGGTTCGATGATGTGCGCCTCGACCGGCAGATAACCGTCCGCCGGCTCGCGCGAGACCATCACGCCTTCGGGGCGGATGCCGAGTGCAAGGCGATCCTGCTCGACGCTCGCGGCGTCGAGCTGGCCGACCAGTTCGGCCGGGAAAAGGAACCCTTCCGCGGCACCGTCGACGGTGACCCTGGCGCCGGAGCCGTTCATCGTCACCGCCGCGTTGGCGATGTTCATCACAGGCGAGCCAACGAATTGCGCGACAAACAAATTGGCCGGGTGCGCATACACTTCCGATGGGCTGCCTACCTGTTGCAGAACGCCCTCATGCATGATGACGATGCGGTCGGCAAGGCTCATTGCTTCGATCTGGTCGTGGGTGACGTAGATGGTGGTCGAGCCCTGCTTGATGTGCAGCCGCTTGATCTCCGCACGCATCTCCTCGCGCAGCTTGGCGTCGAGCGCGCCGATCGGCTCGTCCATCAGCATCGCCTTCGGCCGCCGCACCAGCGCCCGGCCGATCGCCACCCGCTGCATGTCGCCACCCGACAGCGCCGACGGCTTCTTGCCGAGCAGGTCGGTGATCTGCAGCACTTTGGCGACCGAGCGCACCTCGCCGTCGATCTCAGCCTTGCTCTTGCGCATTGCGCGCAACGGAAAAGCGATGTTCTCGTAGACGCTCATATGCGGATAGAGCGAGAACGATTGGAAGACCATCGCAATGTCGCGGTCGGCAGCCTTGAGATGCTGGACCGGCTTGCCGTCGATGAGGACATCGCCGCCGTCGATCGTCTCCAGTCCGGCGATGGCGCGAAGCGTCGTCGTCTTGCCGCAGCCCGATTGGCCGAGCAGCACGATGAACTCGTTGTCGTCGATCTTGAGATTGAGGTCCTTGATGACCTGAACGGCGCCAAAGAATTTCTGGACGCCACGAAGCTCGATCTGGGTCATGGGTGACCTTCTTTTTCCGGCGCGCCGGTCGCCTGCGGCTTCTGCCTTGGACCGACCCAGCCGGTGATCATGAACGTCAGCAGCCCGACAATGATGATTGTCAGCCCGTAGCGGTGCAGGAAGAGATTCCACGGCTGGCAGAGCGCGATGATGCCGCACACCATCACGATCTCGGCCGTGCGCTGGATTGTAGCATGGCGGATCATTTGCGGATCGCTCCGAAGGACATGCCGCGCAGGAGGTGGTTGCGCAGCAGGAAGGTGAATATGGCGACGGGCAGCAGGAACAGGAAGGTGCCGGCCGCGATGACCGTCCAGTCGGGCAGGCCGGAACCGACCTGGCTTGGAATGAACGGCGGCGCCGTCTGGGCGCGGCGGTTGGTCATGATCAGCGCGAAGGCGTATTCGTTCCACGCCGTGATGAAGCAGAACACGGCGGTGGCGGCGATGCCGGTGGCCGCCTCCGGCAGCACGATTTTGAAGAAGGCCTCCATGCGCGTATAGCCGTCGACGAGGGCCGCCTCCTCGTACTCCTTCGGAATTTCGTCCATGAACCCCTTCATCAGCCATACAGAGAAGCTGAGGTTGAAGGCGGTGTAGAGGATGATCAGGCCCCAATGCGTGTCGTTGAGGCCGACCGCCCGGTACATCAGGAACATCGGGATGGCGACGACGACCGGCGGCAGCATGCGCGTCGACAGGATGAAGAAAAGCAGGTCCTGTTCCCCCTTTATCTTGAAGCGCGAGAACCCGTAAGCCGTGAAAGTGCCCATGCCGACGGCGAGGATCGTCGAGGTGATGGCAACGATCAGCGAATTCATGAAGCGGCTCGGATAGCCGGACCACTGCACCTCGCCCCTGCCCGAGCGCACCACCTTCTCGCCGCCGTCAAACACCAGGCGCTCCCACCACGGGGCGGCGGCGTATTGTTCCGGCGTCGGCGCAGTGCGCAACTGCGACCGCTTGGTGAAGAGCTTTACGAAAGGCGATATCTCCGGCTGGAACACCACCGTCGGCGGGATGGTGGTGGCGAGGTTGCGCGGCTTGAACGCCGTCGACGCTATCCAGTAGATCGGCGCCAGGAAGATAATCGTCACGATCAGCACACCGACGATGGCGAGCTTGTTGAACGAACGCTCGGTAGAGGTGGTGACGGCGGCCATTCTAGCGCTCCTTCACCTTGTTCAGGTATTTGACGTAGATGTTGGTGATGGCCAGGATCATGATCAGCACGATGTAGGCGAGCGCGCAGGAGCGCCCGGTCTGCCATTCCTGGAACGCCATCTTGTAGAGCCGGATCGAGATCACCTCGGTGGTCGGCTGGCTGGTCAAGATGTAGGCGAGATCGAAGGTCTTGAACGCCTCCATGGTGCGAAAGATGATCGCGATCATCAGGATCGGCGCGACCAAAGGCAGAGTAATGCGAAAGAACGTATAGAACGAACCGGCGCGGTCGATCGCGGCTGCTTCGTAGAGGTGCTTCGGCACTGCCGACAGGCCGGCGAGCGACAGCAGCATGACGAATGGCGACCACATCCAGATGTCGGTGATGGCAACCGCGTAGAGCGCCATGTCGGGGTTGGACAGCCACTCGAAGGAGCCGAGGCCGAGCGTATAGTTGATGATGCCGAAGGACGGATCGTAGAGCAGTTTCCAGAACAGGCCGACGACGGCCATCGACAGCATCATTGGCAACAGCAGCAGCGTCGTCAGCAGGCCCTTCAACGGGATATCGCGATTGAGCAGCAGCGCCACGCCGAAGCCGACGATGACCTGGCCGACTACGGAGACGATGACATATTTGGCGGTGATTGCGAAATTCGACCAGATGAACGGGTCGTTGAGCAGCTCGCGGTAATTCTGCAGTCCGACGAAATTGGCCGCCGCGGGGCTCGACGCGCGAAAGTCGGTGAAGGAATAGCCGAGCGAATAGATCAGTGGAAAGATGTTGAAGACGATCAGGAAAACGATCGTCGGAATGATGAAGAGATTGCGGATCGTGAGGTCGCTCATGCCGCGGGCGGCGGAGCGCGAGTTGGGATCCAGCGTGGTCATGACTGCAGTGGCCAAGGCCCGTTCCTTCCTTGTCCGGAAAAGAAAACGGAAGGGACGGGCTCCCGCCCCCTCCGAACGTTGGTGCCGTTTACTTCACGCGGTTGTATTTCTTGAACGTCGCGTTCCAGTCCGCAGCAAGCGAATCGAGCACTTCCTTGGCCGTGCCCTGATTGCCGGTGATGTACGGATAGACGCGTTGGTTCATCTGGATGAGCAGCTCGGCATATTCCGGCGTCGCCCAGAAGTCCTTCACCTTGAACATGGTTTCGTAGAAGGCCTTGTTGTAAGGTGTGGCGTTCTGGAATTCAGGCGACTCGAGCACCTTGGCGCTCGCCGTGTAGCCGCCGAGTTCCGCCCATTTCTTCTGCGTCTCGTCTTTGATGAACCATTCCAGGAACTTCATCGCCTCTTCCTGGTTCTGGGAGTAGGAGATGACGGAGATACCCTGGCCGCCGAGCGCGGCGAACTGGTCGCCGTTCGGTCCTGGCGGGTTGGCGAAGAAGCCGGTGGCCTTGGCATTCGGGTTCGAGGCTTCGTTGATGAGCGCCGGGAAGAAGGCGAAGTAGTTCATGCTCATCGCCGCCAGGTTCTCGGTGATCGCCTGGTTGTCCTCGATGAAGAACGCCTTGGCCCAGCCAGGAGGGGTGAAGGAATAGAGCTCCTTGTAGGCCTCGAGCGCCTTGACGTTCTGCTCTGAGTTGATGATGCCGTCGACCTTGTAAGTGGCATAGTCGCCAAGTTCGCCGCCAAAGGAGAAGATGGCGTTCTCGACGCCCATCACCAGAGCGTCGTAGGAGTTGTCGGTGTAGATGGCGACACCGTAGCGCTTTTCGTCGGGACGGTGGAAGAATTCGGCGATGTCGCGCAGCTGCTTCCAGTCCTTCGGCACGCCGAGATCGTAGCCGTACTTGGCTTTGAAGGCTTCCATCTCCTTCGGGTCTTCGAACCAGTCCTTGCGATAGGACCAGCCGACCGCGTCGCCCTCGGCCGGGATCGACCAGTATTTGCCGGAGTTGGACGGATATTCGGCGTAGTATTTCACCGTCGCCGGCGCCATCACTTCCTTCAGGTTGTGCTTGTTGAAGAAGTCGGTGAGGTCGACATAGTGGCCCGCCTCGGAGGCGGCGCCGATCCACTGGGAATCGCCGACGACCATGTCGTAGGCGCTGCCCTTGGCGTTGAACTCGGTGAATGCCTTGGTCTGGAAGTCGGACCAAGGCGTGGTTTCGACCGTGACCTTCACGCCGCTCTCGGCCTCGTAAAGGTTGACGAGTTCCTGCAAATAGTTTGCCGGATCCCATTCAGCCCAGAATATGGTGAGTTCCTTGTCCTGCGCGTAGACGGACGTTCCGCAGGCGAGCACTAAGCCGATACCAGCAAGCATGCTGGTCATTGTCTTGCGCATAATGATTTCCTCCCTTGTGCGCATTCTACCGTATCATGCGAGCCGGCGGTGAGGCCGACCCTGGTAGTTCTCCCGTGTGGTGGCAGCGTTTCGGTTTCGAGCCTCCTCGCTCGGCCGGAATGGATCGCAGCCCTCACTTTTAATCCGCCTATTGTCCTGATCTGGTATTACCAATTTCGGACACACGTCAAGCTCTTTCTTGGACGATGGCAGCCCCTCAGACAAGCGGATTCCAGCAACATCTGTCTGTTTTTCTTAAATTTTCCTACTCCTTGATACGCAGGGGCCTTGCTCGCGTTACGGAACGTCGACTATTGTCGGTAATCATTATCCCAAACTGGTCGAACCAGATCGATACTATTCCGTGGCTGTCGCCGGCGCGCTTCTGCCTCCTTCGGTTACCGATTCCATCACTGCAGCCCGCACTAGGGCGCCGGCTGCCCATTGCGCTACCGACATCATCTTGCGGCTGTCCAGCCCCCATATGTCCTTCAGTATGATGAGCACTTCGACGCCGAAGATCAACGACAGGGCCTGCGCCAGGCGCTTGAATTCGCGTGGCGGCAGCCGGTGCTTGAGCGGTGCGATCGCGTCCTTGAGCAGATCGACGCGATGGCCGCGCGTGAAGGCCGGCTCGCCGCCCAGCGTGCCTGCCTGCCGCCGCGCCCACTGGTCGAGCGACAGTTTCAGCGCCGCCTTGAAGGTCGCCTCGAAGGCTTCGATGCGCGGCATGGCCGTGTCGAACAGTTCAACGACGCGGCGCTCGGGATCGGCCGAGGCTGATTTCCAGGTGAGGATCGGCCCGAGTCCTTCGTCGACCACCGCCTGCACCAGGGCAGCCTGGCTTGGAAAATATCGATAGGCGGTGGCGCGGGAGACTTCTGCTGCTTCGGCGACCTCGCTGACCGAAGGCGTGGCGCCCGCCTGCATCAGCCTTGTCGCCGTCTCCAGCATCAGCCGTCTTGTGCGCGCGCGCGGTCCGCGTGCGGCTCCAGAACCGGCATCGTCGGAAACCGCCGCTTGTTGACGTGAGACATTCATGTCAATATGATACGCGCGTCTCAAAAAATTGCAATGGCCTTCGCGATGCCGAACGGCCGGGCAAAGAGTGGCAGGCGGCAACGTCGAGCGCGCCTAGAACTAGGGAACGCAATGAAGCGCGTCTATGTGGTGGGCACCGCCGACACCAAGGGTGAGGAACTCGCCTTTCTGGCCGATGCGGTCGCTGCTACCGGTGCTGCTGTCGCCCGCATCGATGTTGGAACGCGCAACCCAACCGTGCCGGTCGATGTCTCGGCCGAAGAGGTCGCGGGCCACCATCCCGGCGGCAGCAGTGCCGTACTGAGCATCGACGACCGCGGCACCGCAGTGGCGGCAATGGCCATCGCTTTCACCCGGTTTGTTGAATCGCGACCCGATATAGCAGGTGTGATCGGCATTGGCGGTGGTGGCGGCACTTCGATCATCACATCAGGCATGCGCGCGCTGCCGCTCGGCCTGCCCAAGATCATGGTTTCGACGCTCGCCTCGGGCGACACCGCACCTTATGTCGATGTCTCCGACATCGTGATGATGCCGTCGGTGACCGACATGGCCGGCCTGAACCGGCTGTCTCGTGTCGTGCTGCACAACGCCGCCCAGGCGATATCAGGCATGGCGGCAAAGCCGGCGGAGCCGCCCGACGGCAGACCGTCGATCGGCCTCACCATGTTCGGCGTGACCACGCCGTGCGTGACTTCCATCGCCGAACAGCTCCGATCGATCTATGACTGCATGGTCTTCCACGCCACCGGCACCGGCGGCCGCACCATGGAGAAGCTTGCCGACAGCGGCTTGCTGTCCGGCGTGATCGACATCACGACGACAGAAGTCTGCGACCTTCTGTTCGGCGGCGTGCTGCCGGCGACCGAAGACCGCTTCGGCGCGATCGCCCGCACCAGGCTGCCCTATGTCGGTTCGGTCGGCGCGCTCGACATGGTGAATTTCTGGGCGCCGCCGACCATTTCGGAACGCTATAGCGGGCGGCTGCTTTACGAGCACAATCCTAACGTGACGCTTATGCGCACGACACCTGACGAAAGCCGCAAGATCGGCGAATGGATCGGCACCAAACTGAGCCTCTGCGATGGCCCGGTGCGGTTCCTCATTCCCGAAAAAGGCGTCTCGGCGCTCGACATCGAAGGCGGCGCTTTCTTCGACCCCGAGGCCGATGCAGCACTCTTCGAGGCCATCGAGCGCACGATCAAGCCTGGTGACACGCGAAGCGTGACGCGCCTGCCGATGCACATCAACGATCCCGAATTCGCCAAGGCTGCGGTTGCGGCTTTTCTCGACATCGCCAGACAGTGAGAGACGAAGCCATGGCCGCCATACCGCGCAAGAAGATCCTGGAAAAATTCCGCAAGATGATTGCCGGCGGCGTGCCGATCGTCGGCGGCGGCGCCGGCACCGGTCTGTCCGCCAAGGCCGAAGAGGCCGGCGGCATCGACCTGATCATCATCTACAATTCCGGCCGCTACCGCATGGCCGGGCGCGGCTCCGCCGCCGGCCTGCTCGCCTATGGCAACGCCAACGAGATCGTCAAGGAAATGGCTTATGAGGTGCTGCCGGGGGTGAAGAAGACG